>CAXTSK010000021.1:2815-21212 GCA_964246655.1 uncultured Pyrinomonadaceae bacterium | reverse complement strand
CGCGAGAGAAGCTGAAACGGCTTTATCCATCGCGTTCATCGTGACGAACTACTAGGCTAGGGGCTAGTTTAAGGTGTTCGTCTGAGCGGCTTGAGCGAAAACGAACGCAGTGACGCGGAGGCAAACTAGCCTCTAGCCTCTTCGTCGGCCGCCAGTCTCTCCGAGAAGTTTTGAGATAAAAAACGGAAGAATTTCTGTCAGGCTGCGTACACTATGGGCGGCCTCCAAGGGTCGCTGACTCAGACGGGTTGTTCACGCCAGACGTGATGGTGCAAAGGTCGAAAACAGTATCGAGCGTCCGCGCTCAGACGGCGGGCGAAGGGTCGGCCGCGAACGGCGCGCGCGAGTGCAGCGGCGCGGAGGTCTCGCAGGGCCATCTACAGGGGATGGTCTCCGAGGTCGTCAGCCTGCTCAACGAGCAAGCCTTCGCGCAGGGGCGCGCGTGCACGGAGCGCGAAGTCTGCGAGTCATTCTCCGAGATACTACTGCGCTACTGGAACCTCTGCTGCGTGAAGATATATCTGCTCGAAGAGGGCGGCGCGCTCGCGGCGCGCGCGGCCTTCACGCACCCGCACGTTGACGGCGAGGCGGCGCGCGGCGTCGGCGAGACGCTGGCCGAAGAGGTGGCGCGCACGGGCGACGAGTTGGCCGTGGGCCTCGGCGAGAACGGCGACGAGGGCAGTGCGGACGCGGGGGTGAAAGCCCTGCTCGCGCGTGCGGGGTTCGAGGCAGCCGCGGCCGTGCCCATCAGCGCGCGCGGCGCGCTGGCGGGGGTGCTGGTGGTCGCGTCGAAGGACGTGGATCGTCTGCGCTCGGCGCTCGGCGGCGTGAGGTGCGTGGGGCAGACGGTCGTCATCGCGCTCGGCAACGCGCGCCGCAGCGCCGCGATGGACGAGCAGCACAGCCGCATCGAGTCTCTGGTCGAAGAGCTGCGCAGCCGCACCGCGGAGCTTGAGAGCGCGAACCTTGAGCTGCAACGCGTCGGCCGCTACCGCTCGCTCTTCCTCGCGCGCATGTCGCACGAGCTGCGGACGCCGCTCACCTCCATCCTCGGCTTCGCGGAGATTCTGCTCGACCAGGAGGACTTGAGCGAGACGCAGCGGCGCTTCTGCGGCAAGATTCAGTCGTCGGGGTTTCAGCTACAGTCGAGCCTCAACCAGCTCGTAGACCTCTCGCGTTTGGAGGCGGGCCACACCGAGCTGTTCCTGCACGAGTTCTCTTTAAGAGAGACTCTGCGCGAGTCGTGCGCGGCCGTCTCGCGCCTGGCGCAGAAGCAGTCGGTGGCGCTCGAATGCACGACCGCGCCGGAGGTGGGCGGCATCGTCTCCGACGAGGGGAAGCTCCGGCAGGTGCTCTACAACTTCTTCGCCTTCGCCATCGGCCGCAGCCCCTCGGGCGGCTCAGTCAACGTCAACGCCGTCCCCGCGGGGGGCAGCGGGCTTCGCATCGAGATCACGGACTCGGGCGCGCCGCTCGAAGACCCCGCGCGGCTCTTCGAGCCCGTGGACATCGACGCCCCCAACGAGCGCGGCACGAACATGAACGAACTCGGGCTCGTCATCGCGCACCGCCTCCTCGACGTGCTCGGCGGCTCCGTCACGCTCCACGATCTCGAACCGACCGGCCTCTCCGTCCACCTCAACCTCCCCACGTGCCCGACGGAGAAGTAAGCAAAAGCCGTAAACCGTGAACCGTGACAAGAAGGACTTGAATCCCTCTTGTCACGGTTCACGGCTTTCCTCAATCCTGCTCAACTCGTCAAGGTAGTTGTGGTAGAGGGTTCTGTCCTCTTCGGACATCGAGGAGATGCGGAGGCCGATGAGGTAGGTCGGTTGTTCCGCGCCGGAGTCGAGGCGGAGGTAGTGCGCGGACGTGGCCTCCATCTCGATCTCGCCGGCGGGCAGCGCGAGGCGGAGGCGGAGCGCGCGCCCCTCGTCCACGACGCAGGTGTAGCCGACGTAGATCGAGCCGGCGACCACGCCGATGCCCGACTCGCTCAGGTCGCGCGTGCGGCATTCGAGCCGGTCGTCGGGCGAGAGGAGTTGGCCGCCGCCGGGCGCTAAGTCGCACGGCAGCTCCGCGTTGAACCTCGGCTTGAGGCGGCGTTCCTTACCTGACTTCTCCGTCACGAGACACATTCCCCGGCCGCGCGCGCGTCGGGTGCGCCCGCGCGGAGGCTTGTTCTTGAGAGCATTTGAGGAGGAAGGGGCTTTTCCGTTTAGGAGTTTGGCAAAAGCAGAGCGCCCGCGTCAATCAGGCGGCCTCGTAGAAGCTCAGGGCCGAGTCGCCCTGCTTGAGCACGCGCCAGCGGCGCAGACGCCCGAGCGTCTCGGGCAGGGGATTCTTGTGGTGGTGTTCGACGACGAGGACGCCGCCCTCGCGCAGCAGCGCCGACGTGTGCGCGCCGAACTCTTTCAGGACCGCGAGGTAGTCTGAGGAGTAAGGCGGGTCGAAGTAGACAACGTCCCAGGGCTCGCTCCCCGCGCGCCACTCCTGCCCCTCGTTGCGTCCGGTGCGGCGCAGGTACTCGGCCGCGTCGCTCTTGACGACCTCGGTCATCTCCTCGGGCACGCCGAGCAGGTCGAGGTTCTCTTCGACCAGCCCGCACATCTTGTGCACGCGATCGACGAAGGTGACGAAGGCGGCGCCGCGCGACAGCGCCTCAATGCCGATGGCGCCCGTGCCGGCGCAGAGGTCGAGGAAGCGTGCGCCGTCGAGGCGCGGGGCGAGCACGTTGAAGAGCGTCTCGCGCAGGCGGTCTGAGGTCGGGCGCGTCTGCAACCCCTGCGGATTCTTCAGCACACGCCCGCGGTACTGTCCGGCGATCACGCGCATGAACTCAATCTAGCACAGCGGGCGAGGGCGGAATAGAGGCCGCGGATTAACGCGGACGGACGCGGATTAGAAATTCATTCAATCAATTCTTATCCGCGTCCGCGGCAGGCAAACGCCCGGTCATTAATCGACGGGGAATTTCCAGACGGCCGTGCGCGCGACGACGAGCAGCTCGTTCTTGTCCGTGAAGGCGAGGCCGGAGGCGGCGCCCTTCACGCCGATGACCTTGACGTAGCGGCCGTTCTGGTCGAAGACCTGCACGCCCTTGAAGTCGGCGACGTAGACGCGCCCCTGGTTATCGACGGCGATGGCGCCGGGCGCGCGGAACAGACCCGGCTCGTCGCCGTCGCCGCCGAAGCGCGTCTGGAAGCGGCCGTCGGGCGAGAACTTGAAGACGGCGTTGTTGAACTCGCCGAGCGCGTAGACGTTGCCCGCGCCGTCGGCCGCGACGCGTATGCTCAGCTCGCTGCGGTCGGTCTGGCCGCTGACGGCCGCCTGGATGGTCTGCCTGATCTGGCCCGACGCGTCGAGCTTCACCACGTCGTCGCGCGACTGCCGCGCGAAGGCGACGAGCCCGCCGTCCGGCGTCGCCCACACGTCGTCGAAGCGACCGCCGCCCCCGCCCACGGTGCCGAGCAAGCGACCCGTCGTCCCCTCGTACTTGTCGATCTCGCCCTTCTGGACGACGTAGACGTTGCCGTGGCGGTCGGCCGTCATCCCGCGCAGCGGCATCTTCCGGTCGGCCGTCCACTGCGTCACGAACTTGCCTTCACGGTCGAAGACCTGTATGCGCCCGCCGCTGTACTCGCCGACGTAGATGCGCCCCTCGGCATCCACCGCGATGCTGCGCGCGTCCTTGAAGTAGCCGGCGCCGACGCCCTCCTTGCCGAAGAAGGGCTGCGGCTCGGGCGCGCGCGGCGAGGTGGTCGGCGGGTTGAGCGTCGTGCGCGTGTTCGTGCCCGCGACCGAGCGCGGGACGCCCGTCACGGCGCGGCTGACCGCGTTGATGACGCCGATGACGATGCCGCCCCCGATGAGCAGCACGACGGCGAGGATGATAAGCGCAGTCTTCGGCGAGCCGTTTGACCTGAGCTGCGGCCGCCCGAACGAGATGCGTATGTTCTGCTGCTGCACACGCGGCTGCGGGCGCGCCGGCAGCATCACCGTGCTGGCGCAGAAGTGACAGCGTATCGTCTCGCGCTCGCCCTCCTCGTCGTATTCGAGCGGCGCCCCGCACGAAGGGCATTGCAAAGTCTTAATCATCGGCTAAATCCCTCTAAGCCTTGCTCGTCCTAGTCTGGGGCGGGCGACGCATTATACAAAGGCTACCACGCCAACTCCATGTCCGTTTCGCTGGGGACGAACCCGGCCTTCGCGTAGACGGGCCGCCCCTGCTCGGTCGCGTGGAGCCAGATGCGCCTGACGCGCGTCGCCTTCAAGTGTGCGACGATGGTCGTAACCAGAGCCGTGCCGACGCCCCTGCCGCGCCACGCCGGGAGCGTGTACATGTTCGAGAGGTACGCTTCGAGCCCCGCGATGTTTGCCCCGTTCGGCGGCCTCTCGAAAATCGTCACCCCGCTGGTCGCCACTATCGCGCCCTCATCCTCCGCGACCCACGCCATGAACCCGCCCGACGGCATCTTCCGCACCAGATAGTCCCTCATCGCCGCGCCCAACTCGCCAACATCGACATCGTCCTTAACGCTGCCGACCTCCTCAAGGAATTCGAGGCGCAGCCGAACCAACTCGTCCACGTCATCGAGAGTCGCCAAACGTATTTCGTACATGGCATGCCCAACTTTCTGCAACCTCACCCGATGGCGGCGAGGCCGAAGCGTGTGTCGGCGCGGACGCGGGCGATGAGGCGGGAGGTCTCGCGTGTGTGGCGGCGGGTGGTGAGATAGTGTTCGGCCTCGCGGCGCGCGTCTTCGAGGATGTGGAGGTCGCGGACGAGGTTGCCGACGCGGAAGGTCGGGACGCCCGACTGGCGCGTGCCCATGACTTCGCCGGGGCCGCGTAGCTCCAAATCTTTTTCGGCGATGCGGAAGCCGTCTGACGTTTCTTCCATGATGCCGAGCCGTTGTTGTGCGACCGAGGTCTGACGGTCTGAGGCCATCAGCACGCAGTAGCTCTGCTCGGCGCCGCGTCCAACGCGGCCTCTCAACTGATGAAGTTGCGAGAGGCCGAAGCGCTCGGCGTGCTCGACGACCATGACGGAGGCGTTCGGTACGTCCACGCCGACCTCGACGACGGTCGTCGCGACGAGCACCTGCGTCTCGCCGTGGACGAAGAGGCGCATGACCTCCTCCTTCTCGGCGGGCTTCATCTTGCCGTGCAAAAGTCCGATGCGGAAGTTCGGGAAGACGCGGTCGCGCAGGTGCTCGAACATGCGCGTCGCGTCCTTCAAGTCCATCTTCTCCGACTCTTCAACTAAAGGATAGACGACGTACGCCTGCCGGCCGGCGCGCACCTCGCGCTCGATGCCTTTGTAGACGCCGGCGCGCTTCTCCTCGCCGACGACGACCGTCTTGATGGGCGTGCGGCCGGGTGGTAGCTCGTCGATGACGGACACTTCGAGGTCGCCGTAGACGGTCATGGCGAGCGAGCGCGGGATGGGCGTGGCCGTCATCACGAGCACGTCGGGGTTGAAGCCGCGCTCGCGCAAAGCGGCGCGTTGGAGGACGCCGAAGCGGTGCTGCTCGTCGATGACGACGAGGCCGAGCTTGCGGAACTCGACGGCCTCTTGGATGAGCGCGTGCGTGCCGACGGCCGCGTGAATCTCCCCGGCGGCGAGGTCTTTCTGAAGTCTTCTTTTTTCGGCCGCCTTCAGAGAGCCGGTGAGCAGCTCGACGCGGTGTGGCGTCTCGGCGAGCATGCGCTTGACGTTGCGCGCGTGCTGCTCGGCGAGGATTTCGGTCGGCGCCATGAGCGCGGCCTGGTAGCCGTTCTCCATCGCGGCGAGCATGGCGAGCAGCGCGACGGCCGTCTTGCCGCTCCCCACGTCGCCTTGCAGCAGGCGGTTCATCGGCACGTCCGACTGCATGTCTTCGAGGATGCGCGTGACGGAGCGCTCCTGCGCGTTGGTGAGCGCGAAGGGGAGCACTTCCATGATGCGCTCGCGGACGTGCGGCGTGACTTCGATGAGCGCGCCCTTCTTCTCTTTCACGCGCTCGTCGCGGCGCAGTCCGATGGCGAGTGCGACCCAGAAGAACTCTTCGAAGATGAGGCGCAGGTGCGCGGGGCTGCGCGCGCGCTCGTACTCGGCGAGCGGCGCGTCGTCGGAAGGGAAGTGGATGCGGCGCGTGGCGTCGGCGCGAGAGGCGAGGCGCTGGCGCTCGATGAGTCCGGCGGGCAGCGTCTCTTCGAAGGCCGCGTCGTCGAGTTTGGAGAGGACGGCGTGGACGATCTCTCTCAAGCGCTTGGTGCGGAACTCGCCGAGCTTGCGGTAGACGGGCACGCGGCGGCCGACGTGTATCGCCGCGAGCGCCGGGTCGGTCACCTCGTCAACGCCATTTTCGACCGCATCATCTTCATCAACCTCTTCGGCATCCGCGCCTTCGTTGTTGATGAGGGCGCTGCTGTCGGAATCTCCCTGCGCCTGTTCAGCGATGCGGATGAGGGCGTTCTCGGGCGGGGCGTAGGTGCCGGGCAGCATCTCCAACTCGTCGGGCTTGGCGAGCATCAGCGCGTACGTGTTGCTGCGCGCGTCCCACTCCCACTTGCCGAAGGCGACGAAGCGCGCGCCGCGCTGAAAGCGCTGCTTGTGATACGCGACGATGCGCCCGGCCTGCCGGCCCGAGACGAACCACTTGACGACAACGGGCTTGCCCGTCTTCTCCGGGTCGCTCGCCGTCACCTCGAAGATGTAGAGCGGCGGCGCCTTCGGCCCGCGGTTCTTCCCGACCTGGAAGCCTCCGGCCACGCGCACGTATAAATCTAAAGAGGCTTCGACGCCGTCGGTGAGGTCGGCGATGCGCGCCATGTTCGAGCGATCCTCGTAGCGCATCGGCAGGTAGTTCAAGAGGTCTTCGACTATGACTTCGCCCGCGTCGCTCTTCCCCGCGACGTGCGCCAGCGCCAGCGCCAGCCGCCGCGACATCTGCGCGCCCAGACGCGCGATGCCCTGCTCCGCCAGATGCAGGACGGGCGTGTCGAGTGTAAGAGACATCGGGGGAAGGATGGACTATAAACGCTGAACGATGAACTGAAAGACAAGCTGCTTACAGTTCATCGTTCAGCATTCATAGTTCCTAGTTAGCGGCTTGTGCCGCCGGGGTGCAGAAGCGGTCGAAAGCTTGGGTCAGCTCTTGCGCGATCTGCTCGGCGAAGCGGTTTTCGATCTGGTGGCGTTCGAGCATGAAGACGAGTTGGCCGTCTTTGAAGAGCCCGACCTGCGGCGAGGAGGGCGGGTAGGGCGCGAAGTGCTCGCGCGCCCTGGCCGTGGCCTCGATGTCCGCGCCGGCGAAGACGGTAATGGTGCGGTCGGGGCGTGCCGCGTGTTGCAGCGCCTTGGCGATGCCGGGGCGCGCCTTGCCCGCGGCGCAGCCGCAGACCGAGTTGACGACGACGAGCAGCGTGCCCTTCGTGTTGTTGATGGCGTCCTCGACCTGCTCGGGCGTGCGCGTCTCTTCGACGCCGATGCGTGTCAGGTCTTCGCGCATCGGCTTGATAAGAATCTCTGAGTAAGGCATGTTCGGTGCTCCTTGCTGTGGTTGTACTTGTCCTTAAAGTTGATTGACTTCGCGTCGTTAATTTACCACAGAGCACGCGGAGTCTTTAGCTGTCGGAGTCCGCGGCGCGCATGATGTGAATTCGGCGCGGGTCTTCGCCGTCGCCTTCGATGTGAACGCGCCAGGTGGTCGGGGGCAGGCGATAGCGGCCCATGCGCTCGGCCCACTCGATGACGATGACGGCGCGCTCGTCGGCGAGCAGCTCTTCAAGCTCGACGGCGTGCGCGGCGCCGTGCCCTTCGGCGAGGCGGTAGAGGTCGAGGTGGTAGAGGACGAGGCGTCCTTCGCCGTGGCGGTTGACGAGCGTGAACGAAGGGCTTGCGACCTCTGCCGGGTCGAGGCCGAGTCCGGCAGCGAGCCCCTTGGTGAAGACCGTCTTGCCCGCGCCGAGCGTGCCGCTCAAAAGCAGCACCTCGCCGCCCTGCAAGCGCTCGCCGACGCGGCGCCCGGCCTCGAACGTCTCCGCGGGGTCGTGCGAAGTCCGCGTGCCCGTCGGCACGGAGTCTTGCGCGTCTTCAGTCGCGGGCTCGTTCATGTCGTCTCGGGTGGCGGCGTTCAAGGCGTCTCTCCTTCCGGGTCGAGCGCGCGCACGGCGGCGCCCAGATACTTTCTCAAGTCTGACGCGACCATCGTCCTCATCCCCAACTCGCGCGCCGCGAGGTCGCCCGCGAGCCCCGCGACGTAGACGGCCGCGAGCACGGCCGCGAGCGCGTCCCTATCTTTTCCCTTCGCGCCGAACTCCTGCGCGAGAAAGCCCGTGATGACGCCCGTGAGCGTGTCGCCCGAGCCCGCCGTGCCTAAGCCGGCGTTGCCCGTCGGGTTGACGAAGACGCGGCCGTCCGGCGCGGCGACGAGCGTGCGCGTGCCTTTGAGGACGACGAAGAGGTTCTGCGCCGTCGCGAACTCCGCGACGACCCGCGCGCGTTCGTCGAGCGCCGAAGGCTCGTCCGCGCCGAGCAGGCGGAGCATCTCGCCCTCGTGCGGCGTCAGGACGACGGGCGCCTCGGGCGTTCCCTTCAACTCGGACGGCCAGGGCGAGAGCGCGTTCAGCCCGTCGGCGTCGATGACCAGCGGCGTGCGGCGGCGCTCGAACGCCTCGCGCACGAAGCGGCGCGTGGACTCGTGCTCGCGCGTGAGGCCGCAGCCGACGGCGACGACCGACGCGCGCTCCGAAAGTCTTTCGAACTGCTTGTAGCCTTCGACACTAACGCTGCCTGCTTCAGTCTCTTTCAAAGCGGCCGTCATCACCTCGGGCATCAGGCGCGGCGCGATGGCGGGCAGCGCGGACTCGGGCGAGGCGAGCGTGACTAACCCCACGCCCGCGGCCATCGCCGCATCGGCGCAGAGCACGGCCGCGCCCGTCATCCCGCGCGAACCCGCGACGACGAAAGCGTGCCCGTGCGTGTTCTTGTACGAGTCGAGCGTGTAGCGCGTCGCTTCGAGCCACATGCGCGCATCCCCGTCTTCCGTCAGGAAGAGTTTTGAAGGGGCCTCGTCGATGAGCGCGCGCGGCGAGCCGATGTCTGCGACGACGAGTCTTCCGTTAAAGTGCGAGGCCGGCGGCAGAACGTTGGCGGGCTTCGGCGCGGTGAAGGTGACGGTCAGGTCGGCGCGGACCGCAGGCCCGATGGGCTTGTTCGAGTCGGCGTCGAGCCCCGAGGGGATGTCGAGCGAGACGAAGAGCGGCCGCCGCCAGAGCGCGCCCTCTTCGCGCCGGGCGCGGAGCCGTTCCAGGTGCTCTAAGACCTTCGCGTGGATGCCTTCGAGAGGGCGGGAGAGCCCCGTGCCGAAGAGAGCGTCCACGACGACATCCCTGCTATCAGTGAAGGCCCAGCGGCAGTCGTACCAGACGGCCTCTTCCACGCACTCGATGAACTGAAGAGGGTAGGTGAGCGTCGGAGAGCCGTCCAGGAAGCCGTTGAGGCGGCGGGCGGCCTCGAAGTTGGTGCGGGCGTCGCCTTTCGTCTCCTCCACGCGGCCGAACAGAACCAGAACGACGTTCGCGCCCGCGTTACAAAGGCTGCGCGCGAGCGCCGCGCCGTCGCCGCCGTTGTTGCCACGCCCGCAGAGGATGAGAATCCTCTTGCGCCGCAGGTCGTGTGAAAGGTGCGCCGCGATCTCGCGCGCCGAAGCGTCGGCCGCGGCCTGCATGAGGAGGAGGGAAGGGACTGCGTACCGCTCTGTGGTCAGGCGGTCGATCTCGCGCATCTCGGCTGCCGTCACGATCTTTCTCACGCGGCGAGATGATAGCACGGACTTTGTTTACGGGAGACGAAGGAGGGTCTCGGGCGGCCGGGGACGCGGGCTCGGGCCTGTCGGAAAAAGGGCCAAAATAAAAAAGGGCGCTGCCTGCGCCTCTTCGCCACCCTCCGTCCTGCCGCTTACGCCAACCGCCTCGCCGAGCTTCCCGTTCGTTGTATCTCCCATAAATATTGAATGCGTTTAGTCCTCCAGAAAAATCTTTAACTTTCGGAAATTATTTTTTCGGACTTGAGGAATGGTGTTTATGGAAGGAAAAAGCCGGGTCGAGCGTGTGCCCGACCCGGCTTTTCAGGAACTCTCGTTCCCGAACAGGAGGAAGTCTACTTCTGCGAGTTCCGGTTGCGGCGCTTGCGTGCCGCGGCCGCGATACCGGTCAGACCCGTTCCGAGCAGAATCATCGTCGCGGGCTCGGGCACGGTGGTCTGCTGCGCGCCGGTAATCGCGCCGGTGAGCGAGGCAGTCTGGCCGGGATCAATCGCCAGGTCGATGACGCTGAAGAAGAACGAGCCCTGGCCGCAGGTGGTCTGCTGTCCGGGGACGGTCGTCGCACCGCAGGTCGTGTCGTTGAAGGTGAATAGTTGCGGCGTATTGTTGAAGTCGATCAAGATGCCGCCGTCGTCCGCAGCCCTAACCGTGCCCGTCACGACCGCCGTGAAAGTCGCCGTGCTGGAGCCGTTGATGCCCTGCGGGGCGGTAAAGGTCACTTGCAGCGTGAACGGCGTATTGAAGGTGTTGGGCGCGGTGCTCAGCGAGAACGAACCGAGGTTGTTGACGTTGGCGCCGGGGTTGGCGTTGCCGCCCAGACCGCGGAAGCCGTTGGCCGTCGTCCCGCTGAAAGTGGAGTTGCTGTAAGACAGGCCGGGGATCGTGGCCGAGGCGCCGGGCGCGCACGCGGCTCCGAAACAGCCGTTGGTAAAGCCTGCGATGAAGACCTCGTCGGCGCGCGCCTCGCCCGCCGCCAGGGCGAAGAAGGCAAGAGCGATGACGCTGAGTGCGAACGGTTTAACCAGCGCGAGAAGTCGGTTAATCATTGATTGGGTTCCTCCGTGTTCCTTTCCGAGACCTGGGCGTTTGCACTCACACCTAAACGGGACGGCCAAAACGCAGGAGCGGGGCAACTCACTGCTGAAGGCGAAAGGAAACCGCACTTTCCGACGCCGTTCGCGTAAAAGACCGTGATCCGATGACCTGACGATGACTGGCAGCGGGCCGGGGCAAACGACCGACTACCTTAGGAATTCAAGCTATTCAGAAACCTATGTTGACAATAAAGGCTTAATTCTTCGACAGTTTCAGAAATGTGGAAGGCAATTTACCGGCTTCCGGAAAAAATGTAAAGCTAAATCTTTAAACACTCACGCCTGGAAAAGGGAAGGTCGGCGACGAACCCGTCATCCCCGACCTCGCTTTGCTCTGTTGCGGGCGCGGTCCGTACGGACGGAGCTTAGGACCTGGTGCCCTTGCGGCGGCGCACGCGGGCGGCGATGCCGGCCAGGCCCGTGCCGAAGAGGAGCATCGTCATCGGCTCGGGGACGGAGCTGGGCGTGCCCGGTCGGCCCACGTCGCTGCCCTCGCCGTTGGCGCCGACACGCTGGAAGCGGACGTAGATGGCGCTGGCGAGCTGCTGCTCGGTCAGCCCGTTGCCGAAGCCGGCGCCGGAGACCGTGAAGGTCAGGCTCGCGCCGGGCGCGATGCCGTTGTTGGGGAACCCACTGGTGAAGTTGCCGTTGTTCGAGGTCGTGAATCCGAAGTCGAGATTGGCGCTGTTGAACTGCGGGACGTTGCCGAGGTCGTCATCGTGGAAGGTGAACCCGGCGACGTTCGCGCCCGTGAACCCGTTGACGTTGCCGGCGCCGATGTCGAAGCCAATGCCGGTGATGCGTGCGTCGAAAGGCGAGGTGTTGGTGATGGTAAAGGTGAAGGTGTTGGTCGCGTCGTTGAACGAGACGCTGACGTTAGCCGTCGAGAGGTTGCCGGTGCTGTTGCCGGTGACGACGGCGACTGCGTCGGCGCGTGCGACCGAACTCAGGGCAAATATCGCGATGGCGGCCGCGGTCGTGAGTAAAGCCTTTCTGAACATGATTACTTCAATCCCCCCTGTTGAATAATTTTAACTGAAGTCCCGTTGCGCGGCGTGAGCCGAGGAACCGGATCAAAAGAGCGAATACGAGTCTCGAAGACTCCCTTCTCAGCCTATCCTGTCAGGTCTTGATATTTGGCTTGTCAGGAGAAGATGAGCAATAGATATGTCTTTCCGGAAAACGAGGTGGCCGGAGATTAAACAGAAAACAGATGAGCGTCAACTTAAATCTTTGAAAAATCCGGTCGATGACGCTCAACGCCCGCGCCGCCCGAGAAGACGCGTGAATCGCCCGACGATGGCGCGCGCCTCCGCGAGCCCCCAGAGCGAGGTGAGGGCGAAGTAGAGCAGGCCGTAAGGCGTCAGCACCAGCGCCGCGAGGATGATGGGGTGTAGGCCGCCGAGCAGATACTTGAGCCCCCACGCCGCCGCCGCGCTCAAGCCCGCCGACGCCCACAGCTTCGAGACGTAAGCGAGCGGGAGCCCCGTCCGCCCGATGCGTTGGTTGAGACCGCGCCTCAGCAGCGCGAATTCGACCCACCCGGCTAAGCCCGCTGAGGCCGTCAATCCCACCGCGCCCCACTGGCGCGGGACGCCGAGCGCGTCGGGCAACGGTATCGAGAAGAGGTAGCCGAGCGCGGTCGTCAGGAAGACCCGGGCGACGGCGAAGCGCAGCGGCGTGCGCGTGTCGTGCAGCGCGTAGAAGGTCGAGGCGTAGAGCCGACCCAACGTCGAGGCCAAAAGCCCCACGGCCGAGCCGGCGAGGATGGCCCAGACGTAGACACTGTCGGCCCGCCCGAACTTGCCGTTCTGGTAGAGCGCCCCGACCATCACGTCGCCGAGCACGAGGAAGCCCATCGAGGAGGGCACGATGAAGAGCGCGATCTGCCTGAGCCCGGCGTTGAGCCGCGTGCGCAGGCGTTCGGCGACTTCGGACTGTTCGCCCGTGGCGCTCGAAGACATCTCGGGCAGCTCCGCGGCCGAGACCGAGATGCCGAAGAGGCTGACGGGCAGCGTGTAGAGGCTCTGCGCGTAACCGAGCGCGGCCACCGCCCCCGTCCCGAGCCAACTCGCCAGCCACGCGTCCACGAACGCGCTGATCTGCACGACGCCGCGGCTGACGAAGACGGGCACGAAGTTCTTCAAGACCGTCCGCACGTGCGCGTTCGCGAGTCCGAGCGCGAGCCGAGCGCGCTTCAAGAGCATCAGCACCGTCGGCAACTGCACGGCGAACTGGAGCGCGCTCCCGACGACAGACCCCCACGCCGCGTAGGCCGCGACCCGCCCCCACACGCCGAGGTCCGCGCGCGGGACGCCCCGCGAAGGCCAGCCCGCCCACGCGAGCGAGACGATCAAGGCGATGTTCCAGACGACGGGCGCCGTGTAGGAGAGGAAGAAGCGCCGGTGGCTGTTGAGCACGCCGAGGCACCACGCCGAGAGCACGAGGAGCCCCGCGCCGGGGAAGAAGATGCGCACGAGCCGCTCGGTGAGGTCGCGCTTCTCGCCCTCGAAGCCCATCGCGATGACGTTGATGAGCAGCGGCGAGGCGAGCACGCCGACGAGCACGAGCACCGAGACGACGAGCGCGAGCAGCGTGAAAACGGCCCACGCGACGCGGTCGGCCTCCTCCTCGGACACCTCCTTGTCGTCCGACCCGAGCAGGCGCGCGTAGACGGGAATGAAGGAGGCCGAGAGCGCGCCCTCTCCGAAGACGTTCTGTAAGAAGTTCGGGATGCGGAACGCCGCGTTGAAGGCGTCCATCGCGTCGGAGGTGCCGAGGAAGTAGCCGAAGATTCTCTGGCGGACGACGCCGACGATGCGGCTCAGGAGGATGCCCGCGCCGACGAGGATGGCGCCCTTGCCCGTGCTGAACGTCTTGCGCTCGCGGCGCGCGACGACCGCTTCGGCGGGGAACTCGCCGGTCGCCGCGCCGACCTGCGCCTCCCTCTGCCCCGCGAGCAAGTCCGACTCGCCGTGCTCCGCGTCCAGCGGGTCTGTGACCCGCGCGCGCCCCTTGTCGTCCACGTCTCCCTTAACGTCTCGTCCCATCGAAAGGTTTTTAGAAGTCGTACTCCTTGATCTTCGTCAAAAGCGTCTTGTAGCTGACGCCGAGGTCTTCGGCCGCGGGCGTCTTGTTGCCGTCGTGGGCGCGGAGCGCGCCGGCGATCTTGCGGCGCTCGACGGCGCGCGCGGCGCGCTCGGCCGCCTCCGCCAGCGTGCCGGATAGGTCGAAGTCCGCGCCGACCTCATCCTCCACCTTTGCCCGCGCGACGAGTCCGAGGTCGGCGGGCGTGAGTGTGTCGGAGTCTGCGAGGATGCACGCTCGTTCAATAGCATTCTCAAGCTCGCGGACGTTGCCGGGCCAGGGGTGCGTGCGTATGCGCGCGGCCGCCTCTTCGTCGAGCGTCGCCTCGCGCTTGCGCAGCTCGCGCCCGAGCTGCGCGGCGAAGTGTCGCGCGAGCAGGAGGGCGTCGTCCCCGCGCTCGCGCAGCGGCGGAATCTGGATGGGGAAGACCGCGAGGCGGAAGTAGAGGTCGCGTCGGAACTCTCCCGCCTCGGCCGCGGCCTGCAAGTCTCGGTTCGTCGCGGCGACGATACGCACGTCCACGGGGACGGGCGCGCGCCCACCGATGCGGTCAACGACCTTCTCCTCAATCGCGCGCAGGAGCTTCCCCTGAGCGTTCAGAGGCAGCTCGCCGATCTCGTCTAAAAAAATCGTGCCGCCCGCGGCCAGCTCGAACTTGCCGGGCCGTCGCTCGGTGGCGCCGGTGAAGGAGCCGCGCTCGTGGCCGAACAGCTCGGACTCGATGAGCGTCTCGGGGATGGCGGCGCAGTTGATGGCGACGAAGGCGCGGTCGCGACGAGGGCTGAGGTGGTGGACGGCGCGCGCGAACAACTCCTTGCCCGTGCCCGACTCGCCGAGCAGGAGGACGGTCGTGTCGGTGGCGGCGACGCGCTGCGTCTCGGCGACGGCGCGCTTGATGGCTTCCGATTCGCCGACGATGCGCGGGAAGCCGTAGCGGCGCGACCACTCCTCGCGCAGCAGGACGTTCTCCGTCCGCAGGCGCATGTGTTCGAGCGCGCGCTCGACGAGCAGCAGGAGGTGATTCGAGTCAACGGGCTTCTGTAGGAAGTCGTGCGCGCCATCCTTCATCGCCTGCACGGCCTCGTCGATGGAGCCGTAGGCGGTCATCAGGATGACGGGCACGTCCGGGCCGGCGGCCTTCGAGGCGCGCAGCACGTCAATGCCGGACCCATGCGGCATCCCCAGGTCGGTCAGCACAAGTCGGTACGGCTCGCGGGCGACGGCCTGCGCCGCGGCGCGCGCGTCCGCCGCCTCGGCCACCGTGTAGCCGGCGCTCTCCAGGGTGAGCCGCAGCACGCGCCGCAGACTCTCCTTGTCTTCGACGAGCAGGATGTCGGGCATGAGTCGAATGCTGAACGAGGAACGCTGAACGATGAACTGAAAGACAAGCTGCCTTCAGTTCATCGTTCAGCGTTCCTCGTTTCCTTGCGGCGGATGGTAACGACGGGCGCGAAGTAGTGTCAAGGCGGGGCGCGTGCGCGCGCGTCGTCATTTACGTGACAAGTCGAGAAGCGGGCTTGATGCGCGCGCGCGGTTTTTTTTGGAAGCGGAGGGCGCGGGTTCCAGGAAACGTCGCGCGACTCTTCCGGCGGAGCGCGGCGGACGCACGCGCGTTACATAGCCTTGTTACCGACAGAAACAGGCGAGCGTGTTACGGGTGATTGGCGGGTCGTGCGCGGCCCGCGTGCGCGCGCGGCGCAAGTCTCGAAGGAGACAAGAGGTTATGGGCGATGCGTCGCGCTGCTCCGCGCGGCGGCTTGTGAATTGCTCTTCGGTGAGGCGGGCGCGCGTACGCGCGTGCTCATCGCGGCGGCAGTCCGGCAGGTGCGGTGCGGCGCAAGCATCTCAGGCCCCTCCCGGACGCCAAACGCATCCCCGCGAGAATCGCCGCCGGGCGTGCGGGCCGCACAGCGCGCGCGCGGGCGAGGAGCGCCCCGGCGGTCGCCGAGCCGCCGGGGCGCGCATTTTTGAGAGTGAGCAGTGAGCGGTAAGCAGTGAGCAGTAAAAACAGAAGGCAGCCGAGATGATTCGGCTGCCTTTAGCTTTATAACGTTAGCTGCTTACCGGCCCCTACTGCTCACTGCTCACTGGTTCGGCGCCGTCGGTTCGTACTCGTCGAGCGCGGAGGCGCGGGCGCTGTCGAACTCGGAGGAGGAGAGGCGGATAGCCATCGTCTGCGGCGCGTAGGTGAAGGGCGCGGGGCCGCCGCGCTCGGTCTGGAGTCCGGCGACCAGCGCGACCGGCCACTGGCGGAAGCGCACGACCCAGCCGCGCAGGTCGAGGATGACGACCAGCAGCGTGTCGTTCTTGGCCGTGCGGAGCTGTCCGACGAGGGCGCTCGCGCCGCCATCGGTGCGCGGGAGCGTGCCGGTCTTGGCGATGATGCTGCCGCGGCCGGGGCTGTCGGCGTAGCGCTTCTGGAGCGTGCCCGGGTCAACGCCCGCGACCGGCAGGATGTCCGCGGCCTTCAGGTTGAACTTGTGCAGCTCGTCGAGGAGCGCGCGGTAGACCTTCATCATCTGGCGCGGCGTCATGCGGTTCGTGCCGAGGCCGCTCGCCGTCGAGACGCGGAACTCGCCCGTCTTGAAGCCGAGGTCGTTCGAGAGCAGGCGCGTCAAACCCTGCGCGCCGCCCAACTGGTCGCCGAGCCGCTCGGCCATGAAGTTGTTCGAGTAGCAGAGCAGAACTTTCAGGATGTCCGAGAGCGGCGGCGAGTAGTGCGTCGAGAGGTTACGCGCGCCCTTCGGCACGGCGTCCACGTAGACGGCGCCCATCACGGCGACGCTCGGCGTCGTCTTGAGCGCCTCGGCGTCACGCGCCGCGACGCGCGAGTCGTACCAGGCGCGCGTCGCCGCGGCCGGGCGGCGCTCCGCGTCGAGCGTGTCGTAGAAGCGCTCGCCCGAGCGCAGCGAAGACGCGCTGAAGTTCATCGAGAAGCGCGGCGCGACGACGAGGTCGCCCGTCACGACACGGATGCCGAGCTGATTCAGCTCGCGCGCGACGGCGACCGCATGCTCGTCATGAAATGAAGGGTCGCGCCCGGAGACGACGAGGTCGCCGTTGACGGTGCCAGTCGCCTTGTCGAAGTTGCCGGTGACCCAGATGGTGGTGGCGAAGCGGTGCTTCGCGCCGAAAGTCTTGAGCGCGGCGAGCGCGGTGATGAGCTTCATCGCGGAGGCCGGGTTGAACTGCTGGTCGGCCGCCTCCGCGCGCACGACCTCGCCCGATAGTTTCTCGACGAGCACGCCTTGATGACTGAAGGCGGGCGGCTGCTCCTCCTCGGCTAAGCCGAGCAGGTCGTCGGGCTCAATCGGGGGGAGCGGCGGAACGGTCGTCTGCGGCACGACGGGCTGCTGCGACGACGCGGGCAGGACGACCTGTGCGCGCACGCCCGCCGCCGGGCCGAGCATGATGACGAATGCCAGTACGAGACGTAAGCTCTTCAACCCACTCACTCCTTGCCGCCGGGTTCAGGCGAAACAAAAAGGCGCGCCATGATAGCACAGGCCGTCAAAAGGACGGCGCGCACGAATTTTCGAGGGAAGAGTCAGGCGGGCAAGCACTTTGATGCGAAACGACCTCGTACGCGATGCATGCACCGCCTCTGCGCCTTAAAGGCGCAATGCAACCGTCGTTCCCGAAGGTCGGTTTTCAGTTGTTGGTTTTAGGCTGGGGCGGGTCGAGGTCTGGAAGACTGAATCAGTTCTTTACTCTCTCGTTGGCGCGCGCGGGGACTTTGTCGAGCTGCTTTTTCGAGGCCATCAGGTCGAGGTACGCTCTGTACTCGCGGGCGGCCTTCTCCTTCTCGTCGTGCTTCCAAAGGGCGTCGGCGAAGGCGAGGCGCACGGCTTCGCGGTCGGGGGCCAGTTGCACGGCCTGTTCGAGCACCTTCACGTCTTTGCGTTTGTCGCCGGCCTGTTCGAGGAAGAGGCCGTAGTCGCCGGCGATCTCGGCGTACTCGGCCCGCGGCAGGAGCGCGGCGAAATCCTTCTCGTAGAGATTCTCGTCGAGGATGAAAGTCGGCGGGTCAATTACCGCCTCGCCGGTGATGTCCTCGGGCGCGAGGCGGACGAGGCCGCCCGAAGACTGAAAGGCCGTCTCCATCAACTCGGAAGCCTTTTCCGCCTTGCCCGCTTGGAAGGCGGCGAGCGCGTGTTCGTGGGCCGCGCGCAGGAACTTCACCCCCCACGCTTTCGAGTCTACGGTTCGCGCGCCGTAGAGAATCTTCCGCATCAGGTCTCGGGCCTTGCGAATCTCGCCGCGCCGCAACAGCGCCTCGGCCTCGGCCTGTTTGCGCGCGGAGTCCTCGCCCGCCTCGCGCAGCTCCTCGTTCTGTGGCGGATCGGACTGCGTGGCCGAGGCGGCTGGCGTCCGGGTCGGCGAAGCCTGGCCGGGCGGCGGGGG
>CAXTSK010000021.1:0-2762 GCA_964246655.1 uncultured Pyrinomonadaceae bacterium | reverse complement strand
GCAGAGACGTGAGCAGAAGTGTTCTGGCGATCATGTGGCGCTAAAGCTCTCGCGGGTTGACCCGCTTGTTCGCGTCCACCGAGTTGATGGCCTCGCGGATGCGGTTCTCGACCCCGTTGTGATACTTCGTGTACTTCCAGGGCGTGGTGTAGAGAATCCGCGGGGCCACGTCCACGAGCCTGTCGAGGAAGTACTGCTCCGTCACGTTCTGCTCCACGGTCTCTCGCTTGAACTGCGCCGTCTCGCGGTCGAGGACTTCTTGCAGCTTCTTCGGAGCCAAGTCCTTGTTCTGCTCCCGGGCGGCGGCCAGCCGCTCCTGAAGCTGCCGGTTGAGGTCGGGGTTCTTGGCGGCGACCTCGTCGTATAGCTCCGCGGTCGCGCGGTTCACCGCGCGGCGGACAAAAGCGGGGTTGTCCTTGGCGCCGCCGATGTTCTTGACGACCAGGCCGGCGGCCAGCATCCGGCCCGAGATTTTTCCGTCAGCCGCGCTGTAGGGCAGGTAAGGCGCGACGAGGTTGACGTAGCCGCGTGCCTCTTCGCGCGCGGCCTCGATTTGCGCCTTCTTGAACACGTCGCGGCGGCCGGCCTCGGCGAAGAGCGGCTTGATGGTCGCCAGGCTCACGCTCATCGGGTTGTTCCCTTCGAGCTTGGCGAGCAGGTCTTCGGCCTGCTCCTTCCCGCCGAAGACCTGATAGAACTCTTCGAGCTTGCCGTCGCGCTCGGCCACCTCTTTATACTTGCGCATCAGCTCGCCGAGCCGTCTCGAACTCTGCGTCCATTGCATGATGCCGACGGAGAGCCCCGCGCCGTCGCCCACGTCGCCCGAGGTGGCGAAGCCGCCCTCGCCCCTGGCGATGTTGTTGACCCAGTCGTCGATGTCTGCGTACACGTCCTGACCGTAGAGAAGCTTCAAGTCTTCGGCGGTGTAGCGCGCGCCGCCGCGCGGCTGCTCCGGCACGGCCGCGGCCGCCAGCGCCGTGACGATCCGCTGCCGGACTTCCTCCCGGCTCTGCCCGAAGAGTTGCAGGGAAGGCGTCGCGTCGCCCTCCAGACTCTGCCCGATCTTTTGCAGAAGGTCTTTCCCGCCGTTTGTTCTCGCCAGGGCGACGAGTTGCTGGTCAGTCAAAGAGCCGACGAGGCTGCGCCCGACCTCCGCGCGCGTCTGCCCGTCGAACTGGTTGAAGACTTCGCGCACGAGTTCGGGGCGCTGCGACAGAGTCCCGGCCAGCTCGCGGCCGAAGCTCGCACGCCCCAACGGCACAAGCATATCGACGAAGTGTTTGACGATGAGGTCGCCCGCCTCTTTCCTGAGCGCGGCCAGCCGTGCGGGGAACTCTTTCAGCTCGGCGACTTTCGACTCCGGCACGTTGACGGTGACTTCGCCGGTCTTCCGGTTCTCCCAGCCCTTCACCTCTCTGGTCGTCGCCCAGAGTTTATTCTCGCCCTTGTTCTTCGGGTTGCGTTCGTTGAAGACGATGAACCCCTTGCCGTTGGTGTAGAGGTCGTACTCGGCGATGTCCTCGTCGGAGAACCCGAACTGTTCGCGCAGTATCTTGTTCCTGACTTCGCGCGAGTCGTAGCGCTTCGCGGGGTCGTCGGGGAGCTTGACGGTGAAGGCGACGTTGGCCTGCGACCCGCCCCCGCCCTCCGTCGAAGCAGAGCGCAGAACCCTCTCCCTCATCTGGCCGCCGAGGAACGCCAGCTCGTAGGACCTATTCTGAAACTCGGCGGGAGGCTCAAGCTCGACCGGCGCGTCGCCGTCTGCCACAGCAGCGGTAGACTGATTTGACGAAAGAGCGGTCTGCGACTCTTCCGTCACAAGTCCGTCGCGGTCAGACCCGTTGTAATTCGTGACGCCGCCGACGTTGTTGTCGATGCCCATAACGCTCCCTGTCCCTTTACTGTATCATCTCTCTTGTAAGGATTGTCGGCGATTTTCGGCGAAGGTTTCCCGTTAGACGCCGTCCCCGAAAGTTGCATCTAAGGAAGCCGGAGCCGACCGAACCAAAACTTTCTTTGACAAGCCCGAAACGGCGACCATAGAATTCGGCACGTTCCAGCGAGCCTCGCCTTTGAATTTGTCGAACAGAGTGCGGCCAGAGAGAGAGCCCGTCACGGTCGAGAAGATTCGCGCCGCGCACCGCGCGCGCCGCGAAGAGATACGCGCGCGCCTCCGAGAGTTCGAGGAGGTCTGGCGGACGGCCACGGACGCGCGCCTGTGGGAGGAGCTGGTCTTCTGCATCTTCACCGCGGGCGCTTCGGCGCGGATGGGATTGGGCTCGGTTGAAGCTGTTCGTCACTTACTCGCGCGCGGCACGCACGAGGAACTCGCGACGGCGCTCACGGGCCGCCACCGTTACCCGAACTCGCGCTCGGGCTACATCGTCGTCACGCGCGAGCACCTTGAGGGCGACTGCCGGATGCGCCTGCGCGACCGGCTCGAAGGTTTCACCGACCCCGTCGAACGGCGCGACTGGCTCGCGCGCGAGAAGGGCATCAAGGGGCTCGGCTACAAGGAGTCGAGCCACTTCCTGCGCAACGTCGGCCTGCGCGGCTACGCCATCCTCGACAAGCACATCCTGCGCTGCCTGTTCGAGGTCGGCGTCCTCGACTCGCCGCAGCCGCCCGCGACCCGCGCGCGCTACCTCGCCACCGAAGGACGGCTGCGCGACTTCGCCCGCGACTTACGCGTAGACTTCGACGAACTCGACCTCGTGCTCTGGTCTCTGAAGACCGGGGAGATTCTAAAGTGAGGTTTTTAT
>CAXTSK010000020.1:0-21422 GCA_964246655.1 uncultured Pyrinomonadaceae bacterium | reverse complement strand
GCGCAGGCCCGTCGCCGTCGCGTGCACGTCGTAGGCGGCGCCGGGGAAGAGCACGGGCCGTCGCGTCCTGAGCTGCGGCCGGAAGGGCGGCGCCTCGGCGTCCGACGCCTTGAGCAGAGGGATCGTGAGACGGCGCGGGACGTAGCGCCGCGAGGAGTCGTCGATGCGCAGGGTGACGGCCGCGGCGGGCGGGATTTTAAAACGTTGGCGGCGCGGCGCGAGGCCCGGCGCGGTGCTGACGCTCACCTCCAACTGGTCGTCGGTTCCAGCGAAGTAGCGCAGCACGTGGAGGCACGAGTCGTGGCGCTCGATGGAGGGACGCGCGAGCCCTGCGGCCGTCGGCGCGTCGAAGGTGACGGACAGGGGATGCGCGACGCGCGCGCGACGCTCGGAGTCGAAGGGCTCCAGCCCGAGCGCGAGGCGCTGCACGCCCTCCGCGTAACGGCTCTCAAGGAAAGCGTTCATGGCTCAGGGGAAGGGACGGTGCCCGTGACGGCGGTCGTCACCGGCGGGTCGGGCGTCGCGGTGAGCCCGTCTATGCGGACGAGGCGCGCGACGTACGGGACGCTCAGGCGGTAGTCCGTCGGCAGCGAGTCGAAGGTGCGCATGACGGCCTCGGTCGTGAGGTCTTCGGTCATGAGCTGGATCGTCTCGTTCGGCGCCCACTCGGTCAGCGGGTGGAGCAGCGGGCCGCTCAGGACGGGCGTCGTCTCAAGGCATTGCATGGCGCGGCCCAGGATGCGTTGCTCGAACTCGGCGTTGTCGGCCCAGGGCGTGAGCAGGTAGTGGAGATCGACGGCGAGGTGCGAGTTGCCGTCCACGCTCCCGACCGCCGACCAGGCGGCGCGCATCGTCTTGTTGCACTCGACGCGGTAGAGAAAGATCGAGAGGGCGGGCGAGCCGATGTTGGTCGCGGAGAGCGTTTCGCCGAAGTCCGCGGTGCGGACGAGCACGGCGCGGGTCTGCTGGTTCGGCACCGGCTCCTCCGCGTCGAAGCAGGCGTTGAGCATCCGCTCGATGCTCTTACCCACCGCGGCTATGCCTGCGAAGCCGGCCAAAGTTAAGACACCCCTTCTGGCCCGCGCGGGCCGTCTGTCGGTCACGTATGTCGCGTTGAGAAAGAGAGGCGCACGCAAGTGCTGAGGTGAGCCTACCGAACGGGGCAGAGCGAAACCTTAGGTAGAACTAAAGGTCGTGCGGGTATCGATGACGGGCTAATGGGAAAGCGAACCCATGCGAGATATAACCCAAAGCGAAACACTATCTACGGGTGCGCGCACATTACCCTTCCTCATTTTGAAAGTCAACACTTTTTTCCTCCCGCGGACTGGGAGACGGAATAAACAATGGTATCCCCTTAAAGCAGGGTTGAATTAACCACAGAGACCCGGAGGCACAGCTAAGACAAGTTCAAATTTGAAGTTTCAAATTCTTAAAGCTGTGCCTCCGGGTCTCTGTGGTCAACTCCTTTTTGGTTGTTACTTCGCGGTCACCAGAAGCGTCGTCGGCTTCGTCCTGTCCCCGACGACGGGGTTGTAGTATTCGTAGACGCGTGCGGGCGATGTCTGTGCCCGGACGGGGAACTTCGCACGCAGCCTGAAGGTGAACTCCGCCGCCTGCCTCGGGTTCAGCCCGTCGAGGTAGAGGATGACCTGCTTGGCCGTGATCGTATACTTCTCAAGCTTCCCGCCGGCGTTGCCGCGCGTCGTGCCCACCAACTCGGCGAAGTCCTCGCCCGACGCCTCGAAGCCCGGCGGAATCCCTAAGTCAATCATGACCATCTTGGCCTTGGCCGCCGTGTTGTTCTGCACCTTCACGCGGGCCGTCACCGTCTCGTCCTGCGCCAGCCGCGTGCGGTCGTAGGCGAGGTCGATGGAGAGCGGTTCGCGTCCGCCCTTGTCGGCCGTACGCGCCCAGGGCACGTAATAACGCCCGACAATCTGGTATTGCATGCTCCCGCGTCCCGAGAAGGAGAGGGCGATTTTGTTCGCCCCGGTGTGCGTGAAAGCCTTGAGGTCTAACATGTGCAGCAGGTCGTTGTTCTCCTTCGTGATTTGCAAAGAGCCTGCGGGCCGTCCGTCGGCGGAGACGTTGATCGTCCCTTCGGTGTCGGCGCTCGCCCCCTTCGTGAACGAGAGGAGGAAAGCCTTCAGCGAGAGGATGGTCGCCTGCGTCGTCTGCCAGTTGCCGAAAGCGTCCTTCTTCTCCGTCAGGTAGTCGAGACCCTTCTTCGCCAGCGCGCCCCGCTGGCCCGACTTCAAGAGCGCCTGCACGGCGAGCGCCGTCGTCTCCATGTCGGCAGACTCTTCGCGCGCGGAGGTCGGCGTCTCGCCCTCCTGCTTCCAGAAGGCGGTCTTCGGCCCCTCGTTCGCCTTCGACGCGAGAGCGCCGACGGCCGCGTCCGTCCAACTCCTGTCTGCGCCGCTGTCGGCGGCGAAGTTGGCAATGACGGCCAGCGTGTACGCGTCCTCTTTGCCCGTCGTGTGTGACGCGACGAACTGCTTCGCGCGCCCGACCGCCTCGCCCTTGTAGCCGGTCGCGGCGAGCGCCCAGCCGATGTAGGCGGTGATGCGAACCGTGTCGGTGTTGTAGCGGTTGGTCGCGCCTTCGTTGATGAAGTTGGAGTCCGGCTTGAAGCTGCCGTCGGGCTGCTGCTGCGACGCGAGCCAGTTCTGCGTCCGCTCGATGAGCCGCGGGTCAACCTCATGGACGCGCGCCATGTCGGAGAACTCCATCAGCCCGTAGGCGGTCAGAATCTTGTTCGCCGGGGCCTCGCCGAACCAGGAGAAGCCGCCGCCCTTGACCTCGAAGGTGACGAGCCGCTGGTAGCCGAGCGAGATGTAGCCTTCGGCCTTCGCCTGAATCTCCGGCGTCAGCTTCTTGCTCGCCTTGAGGTAGTCGAGGACGAGCACGTTCGGGTAGGTCGAAGAGGAGGTCTGCTCGAAGCAGCCGCCGGGCATCTGTAGAATCGAGTCCAGCCCTTCGACCATCTGCGAGAGCGCGCCGGGATAGAACTTCACGAAGATCTTCGACGCGTCGGGGATGGCTTCGTTCGGAATCGACACCTCTTTCGTCGCGGAGCCTTCGAGCCGCTCGTTGACGACGACGACGTGCTCTTCGCCGTTCGGCAGCACGGTCAGGTTGCGCGCGACCGCGTCGCCCGCCTGCGCGTCCACGCCCGCGAGCCGGCCCGTCACCTGAAGCTGCCGGTCGCCGAGCTGCGACGCCTTAATGCGGAAGTAGGCCACCGTCACCTCGCCCGCGCCGACCTCGACCTGCTTGGAGGGCGTGTCGCCGTCCTGCAACTTGAACCAGGGGTCTTCCCTCAGTTCGAGCGAGACTCGCTGCGGGGAGGGGAGGTAGTTGTAGACGGCGACGGGGACTGACACCTCGTCGCCCTCTGTGACGGAGACGGGGAGGTCGAGGTCGATGAAGAAATCCTGGAAGACGCGCAGGGGCGCCGTCGAAGACCCGAGCGCGCCGCGCGCGGTCGAGGCGAGCGAGGTCACGCGCCACGTCGTGATCGAATCGGCGAGCGGGACGTTGACCGAGGCGCGCCCCTCGCCGTCGGTGATGAGCGCGGGGTTCGTGTAGAGCGTTTCGGGGAAGAAGCTGCGCACGCGCGGCCCCGCGCCGCCGCCGCCGTCATCCTTCTTGTTCTTCGCGTCCTCCATCCTGAAGGCTCTGTCCTCATCGGCGGGCGCGGCCCCTCGTGCCGCTTTCGCCATTGGGGCGACCAGTCGGAGGTCGTCACGCCCGTTCACGGGAAGCTCATTAATCCGCCGAACCGCAACCTGCCTGCCCCCGCCGACATCGGCGTTCACGACCGTCACCGACTCGGAGACACCGCCGTAGTAGCCGTAGAGGGATAAGAGGACGCCCGTCGGGCCGCGCGCCGTGAGCGTGGCCTCGACCCGCGCCAGCGCTCCCGCGGCGAGCGTGAGCGTCTTGTAGGTGGTGGTGTGGTGCGCGTCGCTCTCGAACGTGACGCGGTAACGACCGGGCGGCAGCTCGGTCACCGCGAAATGCCCCTGCGCGTCCGTGTAGACCCATACGGCCTTACCGTCCGTCTCACGCAGCGCCAGCACCTTGGCGCCGCCGACCGGCCTCCCGCGCTCGTCTTTGACCGTGCCCCCGATGAGAACGAGGCCGTCCTTGACCTGGCCGTCCTCCACCGCGGCGCTCCCCTTGAAAGCGACCGTGCGAACCTTTTCGAGCGGCCGTTGACGCTGCGCCTGGATGGGAAGGCTGATGTCGTCGGCCGTCCCGCCGCGACCGTCCGGCCCCGAAGAACGGAGGTTGAAAGTGGCGTAGTCGTTTCCGGCAAACGCGCCCTCGGCGGCGAGTCGATTGCCCCAGGGGTCTGTGAGCGAGACAGTCCGGCCGGCGTCGGTCGAGGCGAACGACTGCAAGTCCTGTCCGAAACCTTCCTTCGACGGCGGGTGGTCTTCGTAATATTTCGTCAACGGCGCGACGAGCTCTATCACCCGCTGGGCGACGCGCTGTGTGTAGAGTCCTTGATACTGTCCGCGCTTCGCCTCGAAGGTCTCGCGGCCGAACGCCGCGCGCACGTCGTCGCCGGAGACCGTCCCTGCCGCGGCGAGCAGCACCTCGGCCGCACGCTCCCGCCGTCCCGCGCGTGCTACTCCTTCGCCGCCGAAGTCGTCGAGCACCACCTGCTCGAACGAGAACTGATGCACCTCGTAGCGCGGCGTCAAAAGCTCCTTCTGGAGATGCATGAAGACCTTCTCGAAACCGGGCTGCTTGTCCGAGAGGGCGAAGACCGCCTCGTCCACGATCTCGACGCCGAGGGCGGCGGAGACGGGGCTGCCCGCGGCGTCCGTCGCACGAAAGTCTATGCGCGCGTCCTCACCCGGCTTATAACTCTCTCGCGCGGCCGACACCTCGACGCGGAGGTCGTCCGCCGGGTCGATGTAGACGAGCTTGCGGTCTGAGATGGGGTCGGCGTCCGACGTGAACTGGTATGCACGCACCTCGACGGCCCCGAACATCTCGGGCGTCAGGTCTACGTCGAGGCGGCCGCGGCCGCCGTCCGTATCAATCGCGCGCGTCAGAATCGTCTGCCCGTCTTTGACCACGTCGAGGTAGACGGCCCCGCGCTCGCGCGTCGAGATGGTTTCGAGGCGGAGCGTATCGCCGACCTTGTAGACGGCCTTACCCGTGCGGAGCAGAAGGCTCTGCTCCTGCGCGCGTGCTTCGAGCTTCACAGTCGTCTCGGCCGCGTGCCCTCGGGCGTCAACGGCCTTGAGGTTGATGGACATCGCGCCCCCTTCGGCGCGGACGGGGATGACGGCGACGCCGCTCTCGTCCGTCTTGACGGGCGAGGGGAGAAGGCTTCCACTCAGGGTCGTCTCCGCGGGCGTCCCGTCCGGGTAGGAGGTCAGGACGTAGACGCGGTTGTCGAGGCCGGGAAGTAACTGCCCGCTCTCGGGGACGGCCATAATCATGATGGGCGTGTTGGAGACGAGTATGTCGCGCGATTTCGTCTCGGTGTGTTCGGCGGAGTCTTTGACCTCGGCGCCGATTGAGACCGGCGCGCTCCCTTGCTCGGTGGAGCGGCCCGCGAGGAAGTCAGGCAGCTTCGAAGAGAAGTTAAAGCGCCCCTCCGCGTCGGTCTTGCCCGTGATGCGCCCGACCTCCGCGGCCTCCACGTCGAAAGACTTGAGCACGACGGTCACCGCGGCGTTCGCGAGCGGCTTGCCGAACAGGTAGTGCGCCGTCACCTTGCCCTCGACGGTCTCGCCCGGCGAGTAGTAGCTCTGCTGCTGCCGGCCCGCGTCCCTGCTCAGCTCGATGGCGACCTTGAATTTCGGCAGGACGTAGCGGTCAACCGTGACGGTCTTCTCCTGCGTGTAGACGGCGTCCGCGTCGCCGAGCAGAGCGCGCACGTGGTAGGGGCCGAAGTTGACCTCGTCGGCCAGCTCGAAGTCGGCCGAGGCGATGCCGAAGCGGTCGGTGCGCCCGCGCCGCTTGAAGACCTTGTTGCCCTTCGCGTCTTCGACTTCGAGCGTGAGCGGCTGGTCGGCCGCGGCGGCGCGCGTCGGCCCGTCGAGGGCAAGCGCGCGGACGTGCATGGTCTGGCCCGGCTGGTAGAGCGGCTTGTCCGTCGTCAAAAGAATCTTGTTGCGGCGCTCGACCTGAATCGGCTGGCTGGCCGTGACGTTGCCGAGCGGCGTCTCCGCCGTGACGCGCAGGCTGCGCGCGCCGTAACTCGCGGCGGGGAGTGTGAACTCCACCTGCGCCGTGCCGAGTGTTTGGGTCTTCCCCTCGAAGAGCGGCGTCGCGGCCTCGCCGTTAACGAGGTCGAGTTTGATTCGACTGTCGCGGAGCGGCGCCCCGTCCTTCGAGTCAACCGCAATCACACGCACGGAGGCGCGCGACCCCGCGGCATACGCGCGCTGCGCGACGACGCGCACGACCGGCAGGTGCAGAATCTCGGAGAGCGAAACGACCTTCGCGGACGGCCCTGTCCCTATCCTCACGCGATGCCACACGAGGTCTTCGAGCGGGATGCTCTTATCGACGTTGAAGGAGACCTCCCACGGCCCTGACTCGCGCGCGGGCGCGACGGCCTTCGAGGACTCCGCGACGAGCTTGTCGTCGGGGGCGAGGACTTCGACGCGGAGTGTGTGCGAGCGTGCGACCGTCTCGTCGTAAGGGACGCTCACGCGCAGCGTGCCGTCGAGGTACGTGGCGCCGAGCTGGTCGCCTGCGGCGAAGACTTTATCCCTCGGCGCGGCGGTGTAGACGAGCGCGGCGAGGGCGGCGGCGAGTAAAGGCAGCACGGCGCGCAAGGGCCGGCGGGAACGGCGTGTGTGTCGCATATGGGGGTCTTACCTCCTGGCGGAATCAGTGCAGACAAGTCCGTCCCCCACCCGCCTTGACGTGCGCGGGTGAAGCGCCTTTCGTGATGCCCACGTTGTTCAGACGCTCGGGGCTTCTTGTCTTCGGTTGAACGGTTGTTCGGGGAGAACTTGCGCGTGAGTCTGCGGCGGATGTTTACGTCAGACGGCGCCGATCACGTCTGACGTGCGGGCGCCACTCGCTTGATCGGCGAATGCTTTCCTCGTCAGGGGCCGTACAGGTCACGGCCCGAAATTAGACTTGCCCTTCTGTGATGACGGCGAAACGGAGATGAGTTGTTTTGGCCCCGGGACATTTATCTACGCGGCGCTCACTTCCGGCTCCGCGTCTTCGACCAAAGCACCGCGCCCGATGAGAAAGGCATACGAAAAGATTCCGACGACGAGCAGCGCGCCGGTGATGCTGAGGGCCAGCGAGAAGGAGTTTGTCCGGTGTGCGATGTAGCCGGTCAGCGCGGGCGCGATGAAGCCGCCGAGGTTGCCGCCGAAGTTCTGAATGCCGGTGACCGTCCCGACGAGGTGTTTCGGACAGACCGCCTGCGTGAGCGTCCAGGTGTTCGGCGAGCAGAGCCCGAGGCCGCTCAAAGAGATGGTGAGCAGCCAGACGGCCGTCATCTTATCCTCGACCAGTCCGGCGGGGACGATCAGGCAGCCGACGAGGAGTCCGGCCACGATGAACGCCTTGCGGACGCGCACCTCGGAGTGGCCGCGCCGGATTAAATAATCGCTCGACGCCCCGGCCAAAAGGATGATGACTGACATCAAGAGGTACGGCGCGGCGCTGTAGACGCCCATCTCCTTCGGCGTGAACTTGCGCTCAATCGCGAGGTAGCCCGGGAGCCAGTTGATGTAGACGAACCACGCGTAATCGTAGGCGAAGAACCCGAGGAAGATGCCGAAGACCGTGCGATTCTTGAGCAGCGCGAAGCTCTCGACGAAGGAGAGACTTTTCCTTGTCCGGGTCTTTGAGACGACTCCCGCCGCTTCGGCGTCCGCGTGTTGCTCCCGGCGGCTCAGGAACTTCTGCCAGGGGATCAGCCAGAGCATCGGGAGGATGCTGATCGCGATGAAGAAGAGTTTCCAGTCGTAGTAATAAAGGAAGTACCCGCCGGCCGCGCTGACGAGCGCCTGACCCAGCCGCACGCCCGTGAGGTAGCCCGCTGTGACGACGCCGCGCTCCTTATTCTGAAACCAGTTCGCCACGGCGCGGGCGCTGGCGGGGAAGGAGACCGACTGCCCGACGCCCACGAAGACGCGCGCGACGGCCAGCGCCGGCAGACTTCGCGCGAACCCTGTGAGGACGGAAGCGACCGACCAGAAGATAAACCCGGCGGCGTAAGAGCGTCTGACGCCCAGGCGATCTACGAGCCAACCGGCGGGCACCTGCATCAGCGAATAGGAGAGGAAGAAGGCGGAGAGCAAAAGCCCCATCTCCGCCTCCGTCAACCGCAGCTCTTTCATCATCGAGGGCGCCGCGACGCTCAGCGCGCCCCTGTGCGCGTAAGCGATCAGCATCCCCGTAATCAGGAGCACCATCAGCCACCAGCGCTGCGGGGAGTCTCTCAGGTCAGTCACGATTTATTTGTCGCGTTCACGGT
This sequence comes from uncultured Pyrinomonadaceae bacterium, assembly GCA_964246655.1. Lineage (GTDB taxonomy): Bacteria > Acidobacteriota > Blastocatellia > Pyrinomonadales > Pyrinomonadaceae > QHXN01. The sequence continues at coordinate 12,940 of CAXTSK010000020.1, read as the reverse complement.
TGAGTGTGACGGAAAACATTAACCACAGAGACACAGAGACACAGCTTGAAGCCAACTAAAGGCAAAGCTGTGTCTCTGTGGTTAATCCTTCTGTTCAAGCGATGTGCGCGCCCTGGGTGTTGACGTAGACGGCGTAGAGCGACTGGCTCGCGGTGATGAAGAGGCGGTTGCGCTTCGGCCCGCCGAAGCAGACGTTGCTCGCCGTCTCGGGGAGGATGATCTGCCCGATGCGCTCGCCCTCCGGCGTGAAGACGTGGACGCCGTCGAAGCCCTCGCCGGCCCAGCCCGCGCTCGCCCAGATGTTGCCGTCCACGTCCGCGCGCACGCCGTCGGTGCCGCCGTTCAGCACGCCGTCCTTCGTCTTCAAAGACATCGAGGCGAACTGCCGCCCGTTCCGTATCGTCCGGCCGTCAACCACGTCCCAGACGCGGATGCTGCCCGGCCGCCCCGTGTCCACGACGAAGAGACGCTTGTAGTCGTGCGAGAAGCAGACGCCGTTCGGCTTCGACAGCTCGTCGGTGACCAGCTCGACCTTAGCCGACTTCGGGTCGATGCGGTAGACGGCCTCCTTGATGAGCAACTCGCCCTTGTTCCCCTCGTAGTTGCTCATGCTCCCGTAGCCGGGGTCTGTGAACCAGACGCCGCCGTCCGGGTGAACCACGAGGTCGTTGGGTGCGTTGAAGGGTTTGCCCTGCCACTTGTCGGCGAGCACGGTGACGCTCCCGTCGCGCTCGTAGCGCACGACGCGGCGCGCGCCGTGTTCGCAGGCGAGGTGTCGGCCCTCCCAGTCGAACGTGTTGCCGTTGGCGTTGTTCGAGGGGCTGCGGAAAGCGCTGACGTGCCCGTCCTCTTCGAGCCGCCGGTGGACGACGTTGTTCGGGATGTCGCTCCAGACTAAGAATCGACCCGCGCCGTTCCACGCAGGCCCCTCGGCCCAGAGCATGCCGGTGTAGAGACGTTGGATGGGCGTGTTGCCGATCTTGTACTTGGCGAAGCGCGGGTCGAGGGCGACGAGGTCGCGGTCTGGATAGCGGACGGGCGGCGCGTCCTGACCGTAGTCGCGCGACTGGCCGAGCGCGGCCGTTGCGGGCAAGGTCGCCAGCGTGGCGGCGATGAAGGAGCGCCGGCCCATCTTTGCGGACTGCTCAGAGTTCGTGTCTGTTCTGTTCAACTCTTCTCCTCGCGCGACGGTGCTTTGGTGACATCCGGGTGAGGGTTGGTTTCGGCTTTGTGGAGGCTCGTGAGCGCGCCAATGATACAATGAGACGCGTCTAATTCGTCGAGTATATTTTCACCCTCACCTCTTAAAAGGTTCGTCTCTTCGGCCGTCGAACAGAATGAAAACCACGCCCGTCTCCGCAGAGGATTTAAGAGGCGTCTTCCCCGTCCCGCCACTCGCACGCCGCGCCGAAGCGGCGCGCACGCTCGACTTCGAGCAGAGCGGCCGTCTCGTCCGCCACATGAAGGAGCGCGGGATGACGCGCTTCCTCTACGGCGGCAACGCCTTCCTCTATCACCTGACCCTGGCGGAGTACGAGCAACTGCTCGAATGGCTGAGCGGGTTCGAAGGAGACCTGTGGGCCATCCCGAGCCTCGGCCCTTCTTACGGGCGCGCGTTGGATCAGGCGTGGCTGCTGCGCGGGTATAGTTTTCCGTGCGCGATGATGCTCCCGTGCGCAGACCCGCGCGACGCGGCGGGACTTGAGCGCGGTTACCGCGAGGCGTCCGACGCGGCCGGGATGCCTCTGATTCTCTACATCAAGGACGAATCTAACTTCGGCGCAGACCTCGACGCGGGACTGGACGCCGTGGCTCGCCTGGTAGATGAGGGTGTGTGCGTGGCGATCAAGTACGCCGTCGTACGGCAAGACCCTGCGCGCGACCCGTACCTCGAACAGTTGCTCGCGCGCGTTGACCGCGGCCGCGTCGTCAGCGGCATCGGCGAGCGCCCGGCGATAATTCACATGCGCGACTGGAAGCTGCCCGGCTTCACCACGGGCTCGGGCTGTCTGGCTCCGAGCTTGAGCGCGCAACTCTTCAAGGCTTGTGTCGAAGGCGAGTATGAAAAGGCGGAAGCGTTGCGCTCGAAATTCATCCCGCTCGAAGACCTGCGCGACGCGTGGGGGCCTGCCGGAGTTCTGCATCACGCGGCGGCGGTCGCCGGGCTGGCCGAGACGGGGCCTGTCCCGCCTTACCTTTCGGCGCTCTCCGCGACGCAGCTCGAACAGCTCACGCCCGTCGTCGGAGCGCTCGTTGAAGAGGACGCGCGCGTTTGATGACGGACGCAAACGGTAAACATAAGAAGACCCCGGAGGACTTGCGCAGCCGTCGCTGGTTCGGGCGCGACGACCTTCGTTCGTTCGGCCACCGCTCAAGGCTCAAGCAGATGGGGCTCGCGCCGGAGGACTACGCGGGCAAGCCGGTGGTGGCGGTCGTCAACACGTGGAGCGATTTGAACCCTTGCCACAGCCACTTCCGCCAGCGCGCCGAGGAGGTCAAGCGCGGCGTCTGGCAGGCGGGCGGCTTTCCCGTAGAACTGCCGGCGATGTCCATCTCCGAGACCTACATGAAGCCGAGCCCGATGCTCTACCGCAACTTCCTCGCGATGGAGGTCGAAGAGCTTTTACGCAGTCAGCCGATAGACGGCGCGGTGCTGCTGGGCGGTTGCGACAAGACGACGCCGGGGCTTTTGATGGGCGCGTTCAGCATGAACGTCCCCGCCATCTACCTCCCGGCGGGGCCGATGCTGCGCGGCAACCTGAACGGTCAGCCTTTAGGGAGCGGCAGCGACGTTTGGAAGTTCTGGGCCGAGAGGTGCGCGGGCCGTCTCACGGAGGCCGAGTGGTCGTCGATGGAGGACGGCATCGCGCGCTCGCCGGGACATTGCATGACGATGGGCACGGCCTCCACCATGACGGCGGTCGCCGAGAGCTTGGGGCTGACACTCCCCGGCGCCTCTTCCATACCCGCGGTCGATGCCAGTCACCAGCGGATGGCGACCGAGTGCGGGCGGCGCATAGTCGAGATGGTTTGGGAAGACTTAAAGCCGTCCGACATTCTTTCGACGGACTCTTTCGAGAACGCGATCACGACGGCCCTCGCCCTCGGCGGCTCGACGAACGCCATCATTCACCTCATCGCGCTCGCAGGGCGGGCGGGCGTCAAGGTCGAGTTGAGAGACTTCGACCGCCTCTCGCGCCGCACGCCCGTCATCGCCAACATCAGGCCGTCGGGACAGTTTTTGATGGAAGACTTTTACTACGCGGGGGGCTTGAGGGCGCTGCTCTCACAGTTGCGCGACCTTTTGCACTTGGGTTGCGCGACCGTGTCGGGGCGGACGCTCGGCGAGGAGATCGAGGGCGCGAAGGTCTGCAACGCCGACGTGATTCGCCCGCTCGATCAGCCGCTCGCCGCCGAGGGCGGGACGGCGATCCTTTTCGGCAACCTCGCGCCGAACGGCGCGGTCGTCAAGGCGAGCGCGGCCGAGAAGCGTTTGCTCCGCCACACGGGGCCGGCCGTGGTCTTCGAAGACTACAATGACATGGCCGCGAGGGTTGATGATGAGAAGCTTGAGGTTGATGAAGACTCCGTGCTCGTGCTCCGCAACGCGGGGCCGCTCGGCGGGCCGGGGATGCCGGAGTGGGGCATGCTCCCGATTCCGAAGAAGCTGTTGGAGCGAGGCGTGCGCGACATGGTCAGAATCTCCGACGCGAGGATGAGCGGCACGTCTTACGGCGCCTGCGTCCTGCACGTCGCGCCGGAGTCTTACGTCGGCGGGCCGCTCGCCCTCGTGCGCGACGGTGACTTGATAGAGCTTGACGTTGACGAACGAAGATTGCACCTGCACGTCAGCGACGAGGAACTGGCGCGCAGGCGTGAAGGATGGAAACCACCGTCAAGAGGCGAGGCGCGAGGTTACCTCTCGCTCTTCGCGGAGCACGTGACGCAGGCCGACCGCGGCTGCGACTTCGACTTTCTGCACTCCGGCCCGCGCACGTCCGAGCCGGAGATTCATTAAGGCCACACATCTCACTTCCCGGCCGCGTCAATTCTGCCACCGTTGTAGTACCCTGATATAAATAATCAAGCATACCTGCGCCTTGCGACAGGACTATTGGAGGAGGAACCGGCAACCTTGAGTGAGAGCAAACTCGCCTTAAAGCACCTGGTACGAGAGTCCCGCGGTGGGGGGCGGACGCCTCCCCCTCTGCTCCTGCTCCTGCACGGGGTGGGCAGCAACGAGGAAGACCTCTTCGGACTCGCGCCCTACCTGGACGAAAGGTTTCTGCTCGTGAGCGCCCGCGCGCCCGTCGCGCTCGAATACGGCGGCTACGGCTGGTTCCGCATCGACTTCACGCCGCGAGGGATGGCGGCCGACCTCGAACAGGCGAAGAAGAGTCTCGAAATGCTCCCGGGTTTCATCGACGGGCTGGTCGATACTTACGGCGCCGACGCACGCCGCGTCTACCTCGCGGGCTTCAGCCAGGGGGCGATGATGAGCCTCGCCCTGCTGCTGACGCGCCCGGAGAAGTTGGCGGGCGTGGTCGCGATGAGCGGGCGGCTGCCAAGGCAGGTGCTTGAGCGGGAGCCCGACCGCGAAGCTTTAGACGGTAAGCCGGTGCTCATCACGCACGGCCTCTACGACCCCGTGCTGCCGGTAGAGAACGGACGCGCGGCGCGCGACTACCTTGAAGCGCTGCCGGTCGCGCTCACCTACCGCGAGTACCCGATGGCGCACGAGGTGAGCGCGGAGAGTCTGCGGGACGTGACGCGGTGGCTCGCCGACGCCCTCGACGCGGGGACGGGCGACGCCGTTTAGACGGCGGGCCTCAAGAGAAGTTCTCGAACGGCACGATGTCAGTTTCGGTATGGGTTAAACTGTCTCCGAACGCGATGAAACGTCTAATCATTCAAAGTTGCCTGGCGCTGCTGTGTGCCTCGTCCGCGGTCTTCGCGTACGAACCTCCCGCGAGTTCGCGCGCGAAGTACAACTTCAACCTGGGGTGGAAGCTCTTCGTCGGCGACCCGGCGGGCGCGGAGTCGCCGGGCTTCGACGACTCGGCGTGGGAGAGCGTGACGCTGCCGCGCGCGTGGAACGAGGACGACGCCTTCAGGAAGGACATCAAAGACCTCTCGACGGGCGTCGCGTGGTATCGCAAGCGCTTCCGGCTCCCGCAGGGCGCCGCGGGCAGGAAGGAGTTCCTTGAGTTCGAAGGAATCAGGCAGGCCGGCGAGTTCTACCTCAACGGCAAGCTCATCGGCCGTCACGAGAACGGCATCACGGCCTTCGGCTTCGACCTCACGGACTCGTTGAAGCCCGCGCCGGAAGAGAACGTGCTGGCCGCGCGGATAGACAACTCGTGGGACTATAAAGAGAAGGCGACCGGCTCGGCCTTCCAGTGGAACGACCGGAACTTCTACGCCAACTACGGCGGCATCAACAAGAACGTCTTCCTCCACGTCACGGACAAACTCCACCAGACGCTCCCGCTCTACACGAACCTCGGCACGACCGGCGTCTACGTCTACGCCGGAGACTTCGACATCCGCGGCCGGAGCGCGACCGTCAACGTCGAGTCGCAGGTGCAGAACGAGTACGCGGCGGCGAAGTCTGTGAGCTTTCAGGCCGTCGTCGTGGACATGCGCGGGCGCGTCGTCCAGACCATCGACGGCGGCACGCACACGCTCGCGCCGGGCGAGACGAAGACGTTGCGCGCGTCGGCGAGAATCAACAACCTCAACTTCTGGAGCTGGGGCTACGGCTACCTCTACAACGTCAAGACCACCTTGAAGGTTGACGGCGTGCCGGTCGATTCCGTCACGACGCGGACGGGCTTCCGCAAGACGGAGTTCGGCGGCGGCGTGGTGAAGCTCAACGACCGCGTCATCCAGATGAAGGGCTACGCGCAGCGCTCGACGAACGAGTGGCCGGCGCTCGGCCCTTCGGTGCCCGCGTGGCTGAGCGACTACAGCAACCGGCTGATGGTCGAGTCGGGCGCGAACCTCGTCCGCTGGATGCACGTCACGCCGTGGAGGCAGGACGTGGAATCCCTCGACCGCGTCGGCCTCATGCAGGCGATGCCCGCGGGCGACTCGGAGAAGGACGTGGACGGCCGCCGCTGGGAGCAGCGCTTGGAAGTCATGCGCGACGCCGTCATCTACAACCGCAACAACCCGAGCGTCGTCTTCTACGAGTCCGGCAACAAGGGCGTGAGCGAAGAGCACATGCGCCGGATGAAGGCGATCAGGGACATGTACGACCCGCACGGCGGGCGCGCGTCGGGGTCGCGCGAGATGCTCGACAGCCGCGTGGCCGAGTACGGCGGCGAGATGCTCTACATCAACAAGAGCGCGCGGCTGCCCTTCTGGGCGATGGAGTATTCGCGCGACGAAGCTTTGAGGAAATACTGGGACGAGTTCTCGCCGCCCTTCCACAAGGACGGCGAGGGGCCGCTGCATCAGGGGCAGGACGCGAGCGCCTACAACCGCAACCAGGACTCGCACGCCGTCGAGAACGTCGTCCGCTGGTATGACTACTGGCGCGAGCGGCCGGGCACGGGCTCGCGCGTGAGTTCGGGCGGCGTCAACATCGTCTTCAGTGATTCGAACACGCACCACCGCGGGGCCGAGAACTATCGCCGCAGCGGCGAGGTGGATGCCGTGCGCTTACCCAAAGACGGTTACTTCGCGCACTGGGTGATGTGGGACGGCTGGGTGGACGTGGAGAAGGTGCACACGCACATCGTCGGGCATTGGAACTACGCGCCGGGGACGAAGAAGAACGTCTACGTCATCTCAAGCGCCGACAAGGTCGAGCTGTTCGTCAACAACAAGTCGCTCGGCTTCGGCGAGCAGTCGAGCCGCTTCCTCTACACCTTCAAGGACGTGGAGTGGCGGCCGGGCACGATTCGCGCGGTGGGTTACGACGCGCGCGGGCAGAAGGTGACCGAGGCGTCGAAGACGACGGCGGGCGCGCCCGCGTCCTTGCGACTGACAAAGCACACGGGGCCGCGCGGCCTGCGCGCCGACGGCGCCGACGTGGCGCTCGTAGACGTTGAAGTCTTGGACGCGGAGGGGCGGCGCTGCCCCGTGGCCCTGAACATGATTAACTTCACGCTCGACGGCCCCGCCGAGTGGCGCGGCGGCATCGCACAGGGGCCGGACAATTACATCCTCTCGAAGAGCCTCCCCGTCGAGAACGGCGTCAACCGCGTCATCATCCGCTCGACGACGAAGGCCGGGCGCGTCCACGTGTCCGCGACGGCCGAAGGGCTCAAGCCCGCCTCCGTCGAGATCGTCTCCCGGCCTGTGAAGACGGAGGGCGGACTCTCGACGGAGATGCCCGACGACGGACTCGCGCCGTACCTCGAACGCGGGCCGACGCCGTCCGGGCCTTCGTTCAACGTCTCGCGCACGCCCGTGCGCGTCGCACGCGTCAGCGCGGGCGCGAACGCGGACAAAGCCGCGGCGACGTTCGACGACGACGAGACTACCGAGTGGGCCAGCGACGGGAAGATCGAGAACGGGTGGATCACTTACGAGTTGGAACGCCCGGCGCGCGTCTCGGAAGTCGTCCTGAAGCTGAGGGGATGGCGGACGCAGTCGTACCCTGTGCGCGTCCTCCTGGATGACAAGGTCGTCTTCGAGGGCGCGACGCCGCGCAGCCTCGGCTACGTCACGCTCGCGTTCCCGCCGGTGACGGGGCGCACGCTGAAGATCGAGCTGACGGGCAGCGCCAGCAACCGCGACGCCTTCGGCAACATCATCGAGATACCGGGCACGCCCGACCCTCAGTCGTCCGCGGGCAAGGGCGGCGCCAGAGGCACGCTCGGCATTATCGAGTTAGAGATTTACGGGCCGGTCGCGCCCCGCACGGTACTTGACAGTACCAGGGGCCGCTAGTACCGTCGCGAGCCGAACCCGAAGGTCGCACGAGTTACGTTAAGTCTGGGGGCCGAGCGTGGAGCACGTAGACGTGTTGGTGGTGGGGGCCGGGCTTTCGGGCATCGGCGCGGCCTGCCACCTGAAGACGGAGTGTCCGGGGAAGAGCTTCGTGATCCTCGAAGGGAGGGCCGCGATGGGCGGGACGTGGGACCTGTTCCGCTATCCCGGCATCCGTTCGGACTCCGACATGTACACGCTCGGCTACCGCTTCCGCCCCTGGCGCGACGCGAAGGCCATAGCCGACGGCCCCGCCATCCTCAACTACATCCGCGACACGGCCGAAGAGTTCGGCGTGGACAAGACGATCCGCTACGGGCATCGCGTGAAGCGCGCCTCCTGGTCGTCCGCCGACGCGCGCTGGACGGTGGAGGCGGAGACCGGGCCTGAAAAAACACTCGCCCGCTTCACCTGCAACTTCCTCTACACATGCACGGGCTACTACGACTACGAGAACGGGTACACGCCCGAGTGGCCCGGCGTCGAAAGCTTCCAAGGGCGCATCGTCCACCCGCAGAAGTGGCCGGAAGACCTCGACTACGAGGGCAAGCGCGTCGTCGTCATCGGCAGCGGGGCGACGGCCGTCACGCTCGTGCCCGCGATGGCCGAGCGCGCGGCGCACGTCACGATGCTGCAACGTTCCCCGACCTACGTCGTCTCCCGGCCCGCCGAGGACAAGATAGCGAACTGGTTCCGCCGCCGCCTGCCCGACCGCGCCGCCTACGCGCTGACGCGTTGGAAGAACGTGCTGCTCGGGATGTTCTTCTACAACCTCGCGCGGAAGCGGCCCGAACTCTTCAAGCGGATGGTGGCGAAGGGCGTGCGGCGTCAGGTCGGCGAGGAGTACGCCGGTCAGCACTTCACGCCGCGTTACAACCCCTGGGATCAGCGTCTCTGCCTTGTCCCTGATTCGAACCTCTTCCGTTCGATACGCGAGGGCAAATCCTCCGTCGTGACGGGCCACATTGAGACCTTCACCGAGGAGGGACTGCGGCTCAAGTCGGGCGAGCACCTCGAAGCAGACATCATCGTGACGGCGACGGGGCTGGTGCTGAGGCTGTTGAGCGGCTTGCAACTCGTCGTTGACGGCGTGCCCGTGGACATGTCGAAGAAGCTCGTCTACAAGGGCATGATGTTCAGCGAAGTCCCCAACCTCGCCTTCGCCATTGGCTACACGAACGCGTCGTGGACGTTGAAGTGCGACCTGACGGCCGAGTACGTCTGCCGGCTTTTGAACCACATGAACAGGCACGGCTACGCGCGTTGCACGCCGCGCGTGAACGACCCCGACGTGAGGGAGGTGCCCGTCATCGACTTCAACTCGGGTTACGTGCAGCGCGCCCTCGACACCCTCCCGAAGCAGGGCTCGAAGACGCCTTGGCGGCTGCACCAGAATTACGTGAGAGACCTCTCGATGATGCGTTTCGGGCGCGTGGACGACGGCACGATGAAGTTCGAGACGGCGCCCGTCGCGCGCCGTGCGGAGGCGGCGCAGCATGTCTGAGCGCATGCGACTCGAAGGCCGGACGGCCGTCATCACCGGCGCGGGCAGTGGCATCGGGCGGGCCGTCGCCGTGTCGCTGGCGCGTCGGCGATGTAACCTCGCGCTGGCCGACATCGACGAAGCGGGGATGGCGGGCACGGCTGATCTCGTGCAAGGTTCGGGCGTTCGCGTGTCACGCCACCGCCTCGACGTGGCCGACCGCGCCGCCGTCGCGGGCTTCCCGGCCCTCGTCGCCGCCGAGCACGAGGGCGTTGACCTGCTCGTCAACAACGCGGGCGTGGCGGTGGGCGGCACGTTCGAGCAGGTCTCGGAGGAGGACTTCGAGTGGCTCTTCGAGATTAACTTCTGGGGCGTAGTGCGCATGACGCGCGCCTTCCTGCCGCAGCTTCGGGCGAGCGACGACGCGCGCATCGTGAACCTGTCGAGCGTGTTCGGTCTGGTCGCGCCGCCGGAGCAGGCGGCGTACGCGGCGAGCAAGTTCGCGGTGCGCGGCTTCTCCGAGGCGCTGCGCCATGAACTCGAAGGCTCGGGCGTCGGCGTCACAGTTGTTCACCCGGGCGGCGTCGCCACCTCGATTGCCGAGAAGGCGCGCGTGCCCAAGGGCGTGAGTGAAGAGGAGGTCGCGCGCCGCCACGAGAGGTTCCGCAAGCTTTTGCGGCTGCCGCCGGAGGTTGCGGGCGAGACCATCGTGCGCGGCGTCGAGCGCCGCCAGTCGAGAGTCCTCGTCGGCTCCGACGCCAAACTCCTGTCTGTCATCGCGCGCCTCCTGCCGGTCTCGTACTGGAAGGTGGTCGCGCGGCAGGTGGCTAAATGACGTTCCAGGTCGTCGCCTTCATCGTACTGCTCGCGGTCGGCGCGATGGTCGCGCTCGTCCTCTTCACGGCCTACACTGCGCGCCGCGTGGACGCGGCGCTGCCGCCTCTCGGCCGGTTCGTCGAAGTCGGCGGCTCGCGCATCCATTATCTGGATAAGGGAAGAGGCCCGACGCTCCTGCTCATCCACGGGCTGGGCGCCTCGATGCGCGTCTTCACCCATTCGGTGCTCGAACGCCTCGCGGGCGAGTTCCGCGTGGTCGTGTTGGAGCGGCCCGGGTCGGGCGAGTCCACGCGCGAGCCGCAAGCCTGCGCGCGCGTACGTTCGCAGGCCGAGACCGTCTCGGCCTTCATCCGCGCGTTGGAACTCGAACGTCCCTTGCTCGTCGGCCACTCGATGGGCGGCGCGGTCGCGCTGGCCGTCGCGCTCGCACACCCGGAGCAGGTGCGCGGCCTCGCCCTCGTCGCGCCGCTCGCGAACGCGCAGGGGAAGATTCCTCCGATCTTCAACCGGCTCATCATCACCTCGCGCGCCGTCCGCAGACTCGCGGCGTGGACGGTCGCCACGCCGGCCTCCATCCTCCGAAGCGCGCAGGTGCTCAACACGCTCTTCGGGCCGGACGCCGTCCCGCCGGACTACGCGACCAAGGGCGGCGGCCTCCTCGGCCTGAGGCCGAAGAGCTTCTGCTCGGCCTCCGAAGACCTCGTGGCGCTTGAGGGCGAGCTGCCCGCGTTGGTCGGGCGCTACGCGGAGCTGCGGATGCCCGTCGGCATCCTTTACGGCACGGGCGACAGAGTCCTCGACCACCGTCTGCACGGCGTCGAGGTCGCTTCGAAGATTGAAGGGGCCGAGCTTGAGCTGATCGAAGGCGGGCACATGCTGCCGCTCACCGCGCCGGACGTGGTCGCGGAGTTCGTCCGTAAGGTGGCGGAAAAATCTTTTGTGGCGGGGGGCTTGGAACAGGCGGCCGTGCGCGCGTCTTAACGGCCGACGACGGCCCGCACCCATCAGCTCATCGAGCCGCCGACGACCGCCGTCGCCGTACTGGATTCCGTTTAACTCTCAAACCAAAGGAAAGCACATGAAGAAAATACTGATAACCCTTGCGTTCGTTCTCGCGTTCTCGGCCGTCCCCGCCTTGGGGCAGGGGACTCCGGCTCCGACTCCGGCTCCGGCTTCGGTCTCCGGCGCGTGGAAGGTGACCGGCGACATCTCCGGCTATCCCGTCGATCAGCTCTGCACCTTCGCGCAGGACGGCAAGAAGCTGACCGGCTCTTGCAAGTCGGGCGACGACAAGGCGAACGTCGAGATCAACGGCGAGGTGGACGACAAGAAGGTGACGTGGTCGTTCAAGACCGAGTACAACGGCGAGCCGATCACGGTCAACTTCAAAGGCACGCTCGAAGACGCCACGCACCTCAAGGGCGACATCGACGTGCAACCGCTCGGGGCACCCGGCACCTTCACCGCCCAGAAGGAAGAGCCCAAGAAGGAAGAGACTAAAAAGCCGCAGTAGCGAGGAAGGGTGACGCTCATGGGAAGGATAAACGGGTCGGCGTGTCTGGCCTTGACGCTGGCTTTGTGCGGCCTGCCGTCAGGGGCCTTCAGGGGACAACAGTCGCAGCCCCCGCAACTCGGCAAGGGCAGCGTCAAAGAGGTCGTCGCCGCGATGACCCTTGAGGAGAAGGCGAGCCTTTTGGTCGGCATGGGCGCGAACATACCCATCCCCAACTTTCAGAGCATGTCCGCGGAGGACAAGGCCGTCCCCGAGAAGGTGCCCGGCGCGGCCGGGCGCACCCGCGCGATTCCGCGACTCGGCATCCCCTCTTTGACTCTCTCCGACGGCCCCGCCGGGGTACGCATCGACCCGACGAGGAAGGATGATGCCTCGCGCACCTACTACGCGACCGCCTTCCCCGTCGCCACGCTCCTCGCTTCGTCATGGGACGCCGGACTCGTCCAAAGGGTCGGCGTCGCCTTCGGCGAAGAGGCGCGTGAGTACGGGGTTGACGTGCTGCTCGCGCCCGGCATGGACATCCACCGCAACCCGCTCGGCGGGCGCAACTTCGAATACTACTCGGAAGACCCGCTCGTCACGGGGCGCGTGGCCGCGGCCTTCGTCGCGGGCGTGCAGTCGCAGGGCGTCGGCACCTCGATCAAACACTTCGCGGCCAACGAGCAGGAGTTCAACCGCATGCAGTCGGACTCGGTCGTCTCCGAGCGCGCGCTGCGCGAAGTTTACCTCAAGGGCTTCGAGGTGGCCTTGAAGGAGTCGCAGCCGTGGACGGTGATGTCCTCCTACAACCTCATCAACGGCACCTACACGTCTGAGAGCCGCGAACTGCTCACCAACGTCCTGCGCGACGAGTGGGGCTTCAAGGGATTAGTCATGACCGACTGGTGGGCGGGCAACGACGCCGTCAAGCAGTTGAAGGCCGGCAACGACCTCATCATGCCCGGCCTGCCGGAACAGGCGAAGGCCGTCGTCGAAGCCGTCCGCGCGGGAACCTTGAGCCAACAACAATTGGACGAGAACGTCGAGCGCTTCCTCAACCTCGTCCTCCTCTCGCCTGCCTTCAAAGGTTACAAGAACTCCGACCGCCCCGACCTCAAGGCGCACGCGGCCGGCGCGCGCGAGGCCGCCGCCGAGGGGATGGTGCTGCTCAGGAACGAAGGGAACGC
>CAXTSK010000019.1:16701-22034 GCA_964246655.1 uncultured Pyrinomonadaceae bacterium | reverse complement strand
CTTCTTTGCCGCCTTTGTGTTCGCCGCGCTGACGGCGGGCGCGGGCGCGTGCACGACCACCGCGCCGAATAACAACAACACGGCCGCGACCACGCCGACGCCCGCCGCCCCGACGGCCGCGGCGCTCCCCGCGGAACTCAAGCCCGCGCTCGACTCGGTCAACGCCGACGACATCCTGCGACACATCAAGGAGCTTTCGTCCGACGCCTACGAGGGGCGCGGCCCCGGCACGAAGGGCGAGGAGCTGACGGTCAAGTACATCACCGAGCAGTTCCAGAAGCTCGGGCTCAAGCCCGGCAATCCCGACGGCACGTTCGTGCAGAAGGTGCCGCTTGCGGGCTTCCGCGCCGAGCCCGACGCTTCGTTCAAGGCCGGCGATAAGGAGATGAAGCTTGAGAACCTCAAGGACTACGTCGCCGTCTCGCGCCGCTACGAGCCGCAGGTCAACGTCGATAACTCCGACATCGTCTTCGTCGGCTACGGCGTCTCGGCGCCCGAATACGGCTGGGACGACTACAAAGGCGTGGACGTTAAAGGCAAGACCATCGTCATGCTCATCAACGACCCGGCCGTCCCCTCGCCTTCGAACCCGAACGAGTTAGACCCGAACACTTTCAAGGGCAAGGCGATGACCTACTACGGCCGCTGGACGTACAAGTACGAAGAGGCTTCGCGCCGCGGCGCGGCCGCCTGCGTCATCGTCCACGAGGAGAAGCCCGCGGGCTACCCCTTCGAGGTCGTCTCGGGTAGCTGGGGTCGCGAGAACTTCGACATCGTCTCGCCCGACAAGAACGCCTCGCGCGTCGGCGTCGAGTCGTGGATAACTTTAGACAAGGCGAAGGAGTTGTTCGCCGCCGCGGGCCAGGACTTCGACGCCCTGCACAAGGCCGCGACGACGAAGGAGTTCAAGCCCGTCCCCTTGAACGCGAAGGCGACATTCCACATCAAGAACACGCTGCGCACCATCGACTCGCAGAACGTGCTGGCGAAGCTCGAAGGCTCGGACGCGAACCTGAAGAACGAGTACGTCGTCTACACCGCGCACTGGGATCACCTCGGCAAGGACGACAAGGCGCAGGGCGACGGCATCTACAACGGCGCCATCGACAACGCGTCGGGCGTCGCGCAGGTGCTCGAACTCGCGGAGGGCTTCACGAAGCTCGCGACCCCGCCGAAGCGCTCGCTCATCTTCATGATGGTGACGGGCGAGGAGAAGGGCTTGCTCGGCGCGAAGTATTACGCGGAGCACCCGCTCTACCCGCCGGCGAAAACGCTCGCCAACATCAACATCGACGGCGCGAACCAGTGGGGGCGCACGAAGGACGTGGTCTTCATCGGCGAGGGCAACACCACCATCGAAGACCTCGCGCGCGACGTGCTGACGGCGCAGGGGCGCACGGTCAAGCCCGACCCCGAGACCGAGAAGGGCTTCTACTACCGCTCCGACCACTTCGAGTTCGCCAAGGTCGGCATCCCCGCCTTCTACGCCGACACGGGCACCGAGTACGTCGGCAAGTCGCCCGAGTTCAGCCAGCAGAAGCGCGACGAGTACACCAACAACGACTACCACAAGCCCTCGGACGAGGTGAAGCCCGACTGGGATCTGTCCGGCGCCGTCGAGGACGCGCAGTTCCTCCTCGCCGTCGGCTACCGCATCACGCAGGGCGACAAGTTCCCCGAGTGGAAGCCGGGCACCGAGTTCAAGGCCAAGCGCGAGGAGTCGCTCAAGGCCGGCGCGGGGCCTTCGTAAAGGTTAACGATGAAGTAGGAATGCTGAACGCTGAACTGATAAGGCCGTAGACTTCAGTTCAGCGTTCAGCGTTCCTACTTCATCATTCCCACCTTCGAATTGTCTTGAGAGCGATGAGATTGAGAGCGTTAATTTCAAGCGGCCTCTTGTGCCTTCTGCCGTGTCTTGCCGCCGCGCAACAGCCTCAGCAGACGCCGGAGCCGCCCGCGGCGAAGAAGAACGCGCGGCCGGCGAACGAGGCGGAAGCGGCCGAGCCTTTCGACAAGATGACGCCGGAGCAGATGGCGGGGCGCTGCGTGACGCTTGAGACGGAGGCGGGCGACATCCTCATCGAGGTTTTGGCGGAGGCCGCGCCGGAGTCCGCCCGCAACTTCCTCAACCTCGTCTCCATCGGCGCGTTCGACACGACGACTTTCAGTCGCGTCGTCAAGGACTTCGTCGTGCAGGGCGGGAACGTCGCGACGCGTGAGACTTTGACGCCGGAACTCATCCGCCGCGCCTCGCGCAAGGTGCCCGACGAACCGAACCTGGTCAAGCACCTGCGCGGCGTCGTCTCGCTCGCGCGGCCCGCGGAGGCGAACGCCGCCACCACGCACTTCTTCATCCTGCTCAAAGACTCCCCGCACCTCGACGGCACCTTCGCCGCCTTCGGCCGCGTGCGTTCGGGGATGGAGGTCGTGGACAAGATCGGGGCGGGCGAGCTCGACGGCGAGAAGCCCAAGAACCCCGTCCGCGTCCGCCGCGCGAAAGTCGCGCTCTGCCAGCCCGCTCCCGACCAGCCTAAAAAATAACCGGGGCGCGCGCTGACCCACACCACGCGCGCCCCGTCCGGCGGGGTGGGTGAGCCACGAAACCGCCGGTAGCCTCACCCCTACGCCTCCCTGTCAGCATCACATCACTTCAAACATTCGACCGTCGCCGTATCGAGCAGCGTGTTGTCTCTCGTTCTCCTCAACAGTCAGATTGGTCGGGCTTCCGCCTATTCGCCGAACATCGTGACGATGAGCTCGACCATCGCGGGAACGAACTCGCCGCGCTTGACCTTGCGCGTGGGCTCGAAGCGCGGGCCGGGGACGGCGATGAACTGCCCCGGGGCGAGCTCCTTGACCTCGGCCGGGTAGGCTTGCAGCAGCCCCTTGTCCAGAGCCAGCTGCACGTAGCCACGCATGGCCGCGGGGATGTCTGTGTTGTCGGTGAGCGCCTGGCCGCCCGTTGTCACGGTCGTCCCGGCGAGCGCCCTCGCCTCTTTGTCCAGGCGGAGCGCGCGCACCATCGTGACGGCCTGCTCCAGACGGCCGACCTGCGCCGACGGGCCGAAGCTCCCACCCGCCGCGCCCATCAAGCCCTCCCGGCGGAGTGACTCGGCGAAGAGCGCGTCGGGCGTCCCCGGCACAACGTCGTAGAAGCTCGGGCTGCTCGGGATGTACTGCGGCACACGCGCGCCGAGCATCAGCGCGCGCGCAAACTCCATGCGCGTCAGCACGTCGTCCGGGCGGAAGACCCCGCCGTCGGCCGACATCACGCGGTCGTAGACGAGACGCAGCGCGCCCACGCGCGTCGCCGAGTCGAGCGCGGAAACGTCCGCCACGTCCGCAGGGCGGTAGAGGTAGTGGCGCGTAAGCACGTAGTAGGGCTGCGCGGCGACGACGCCGAGGCCCGCGACGCCCGCCGAAACTTCCACGGTGTACTCGCCCGGCTCGGGGAATTCGAGCTTCACGCCCTCGCGCGCGCCGAAGAGGCCGCCGAGGTTGATGGCGTCCGAAGTGGCGATGGGCTGCCCGTCCTTCGAGACCGTCAGGCGCAGGTCGTTGATGACCGTCCGCGTGTTATCGACGACGACCTCGTTCTCGCCCGCGGCCGCGCCCCAGTTCAGCTCGACGAAGGTGAAGCGCGCGTTGGCGGGCACGCTGATCGTGTGCGTGCTCGAAGAGTTCGCGGCGACGCTGCCCTGTTGCAGCGGCGCGTCCTGGCGGCCGACCGCGAGCCCCTTGCCCGTGAAGCCGAAGTTGCCGTAAGGCTTCGAAGGGTTCATCGCGAGATCGACGGCGGCGTGAACGTTCGCCAGACCCGCCCCGACCTCAAACTCGTCGTAGGTGGCGAGCGGCGTCGCCGTGCGCACGAGCACGTCGCGCACCTCGTCGGGCGTCAGGTTGCGGTTGGCTTCGAGGATGTCGGCGACGACGCCCGACAGGTGCGGCGCGGCCATCGACGTGCCGGAAATCTGCGTGTAGTTCGGCAGGTAGTTCGTCGGGATTTCGAGGTCTGCGTTGAGGCCGTTCTCGGCGAGGTTCGTCCGCGAGCGCGCGGCGATGATGGCGCTCGTGTTGCCCGCGCCGCCGCCCGTGCCCGGCGTCAGAATCGTCGGGTGGGCGTTCGAGTCCATGAAGATGCCGCGCGAGGAGAAGTCCGCGAGGCGGCCGTCCTTCGTCGAAGCGCCCGCCGTGATGACCCACGACCAGGGCGTCCAGCGGTTCTGCGTGTTCGGCGCCGGGCCGTCGTTGCCGTTGGCGAAGACGACGACGATGTTGTTGTCGTGCAGCGCCTTCGAGGCGACGTTGACCGGATGGTCGGGGTCGTAGTCGGTGGCCGAGTTGCCCCACGAGTTGTTGACGACGCGGATGTTGTAGACGAGCTGGTTCGTCAGGATGTAGTCGAACGCCGCGACCTGACCCAGCACGAAGAGGCCGCCGCCCGAGCCGATGCCGAGTATCGAGGCGCCGGGCGCGACGCCCGCGTAGAGCCCGCCCGAAGCCTGACCCGTGCCGGCCGCGATGGAGGCGACGTGCGTGCCGTGCCCGCCGTTCGTGTCGGAGTCGGGCTGGTTCTCAAGGTAGGACGGCGGGATGATGCCTTCGAAGACGTTGCCGAGCGTGAGCGTGCGTACGACGAGGCCGTCCTTGTCGTTCATGTTCATGATGACGTTCTGGATGGTCTTGCCCGCGTTGGGGTTCGTCACGTTGTAGGTCAAGTCCTGGTGCGTCCCGTCCACGCCCGAGTCGTTGATGGCGATGGTGATGCCTTTGCCCGAGACCGGGAGGCCGCCGTTCGCGCGCGTGATGTCGATGTCGTTGTGCAGGCGCTCGGTGCCGATGAGCGGGTTGCTCTGGTGGTCGTAGAGCTGCACGGGCGCGTTGAGGTAGACGGAGCGTAAGCTATCCCAGCCTGTCAACTTCCTTATCTGCGCGGGCGTCGCGTTGACGGCGACGACCGGCAGGCGGTTCATGCGGTAGCCGCCCCGGATGCCGAGCCCGAGCACCTGCGCCACCTGCGCTTCGCTGACGCGCTCGCCCTTGAAAGTCAGGACGACCCCGAAGAGGTCGGTCGGCTTCGCCGTCAACAGCTTCGACTTCAACTGCGGGTCAACCTTCGGCGCCGCCTGAGCGCTGACTGTGAACAGGACGCCAAGCGCGACCGCCAACGTCAACCGGAAGAATCTCTGCCGCTTCATGACTGCCTCTCCTCATTGCGGAATGCGGATTGCGGATTTAAAGACTCAACCCGCCCGCTTCCCTCAATACGCATTCCGCATTCCGCAATCGAAGCTTCCGTTGGCGATTCGGATGTAGGCCTGTTCCCCCGAAAG
>CAXTSK010000019.1:0-16672 GCA_964246655.1 uncultured Pyrinomonadaceae bacterium | reverse complement strand
CCCCCACCCGCGGGGCTGGGCCGGGGGGGGCTTCCCCGCCGCGCCGGCGCCTCGCGGCAAGCCGTGTCTACTGCACGACGAAGTCGGAGCCCGTCGCCGTGTCGGAGCTTAAGAGCAGCCCGCCTGTGGCCGACGTGCCGAGCAATATCTGCGCGTTGGCGGAAGTCCCCGTCGAGGTCGTGCCGACGACGCTGCCGCCCGCGATGGCGTTGATGCTGGCGACCGCGACGCGGAAGACGATTTGATTGCCGACGACCTGCGCCGAGTCGGGCGCGCCGTCGCCGACCTGGTTGTTCGTCCCGTTCGGCAAAGTGTCGTAGTGGCCGTACTCGTAGGTCAGCTCGCCCGTCTCCGAGACCTGCGCCGCGACGAAGACCATCACGCCGTTGTAGACCGAGCTGACCGTCCACGCGTTGTTCTGTGTCCGCGACGCCGCGTCCGCCAGCGTCAGCGTGTAGACGATCTGCTGGTTGGCTGCGTCGTACGAGAAGTCCACCGAGCGTATGTCCTGCGCGGCCGTGCCGAACTGGTCCTCGGACGGGTCAACGATCTCCGCGCCGCCCGGCGCGGGGATGAGGTTGAACGGGTGCGGCACGCTCGTGAGGCCCATCGCCGCGCGCACGGCGTTGTGCGCGTCCACGTAGCCCGCGCCGACGACGCGCTCCTCGAAAGGCATCGGGTTCGCCGTCTGCCGCAGGATGGTCACCACGTCGTCCGGCGTGAGCAAAGGGTTCGCCTCGATCAACAGCGCGACCACGCCCGAGATGTGCGGGCACGAGAAGGAAGTCCCCTGCGAGGTCGTGTAGTACGGAAGATAAGCCGGCGGGATGGTCGTCAAATCGTTCCCGACGACGGGCACCGTGCCGAGCGTGTTGGTCAGGCCCGCGCCGCGCAGGCGCGCGCTCTTGATGTCCACGCCCGCCGCGGTGATGTCTGGGCGCAGGTTGGGCGCGAGCGTCGGGTCGGCGGGCATGCCCGCTACGTCCACGCCCGTGCCGTTGTCCACGCCGCGCGAGCTGAAGGAGGCAGGGCTCCCCAAGCCCTGCTTCTCGCCCGCGGCGACCGAGATCGTCCAGGGCATCGTCGAGTAAGGGTTGATGGAGGTCGGCGTGTCGCCCGAGTTGCCCGCGGCGAAGACGACCGTGATGTTGCGGTCGTGGCAGGCGCGCGTCGCGACGTTGACGGGGTTGTTCGGGTCGAGCCCTTCGGCGCTCAGGGTGTCGCCCCACGAGTTGTTGATGACCCGAATGTTGTACGCGTACTGGTTGGCGAGCAGGTAGTCGTAGGCGCCGATGATGGCGACCGTGGGCAGGCCCAACTCGTTGCCGGAGTTGACGCCGACGAGGTGCGCGCCCTTCGCCACTCCGCCGTAGAAGCCGCCCGACTGCTCGCCCGTGCCCGCGGCGACGGCCGCGCCGAAGGTGCCGTGGCCGGACTCGATGTCGGACAACTGCTGGTTCTCGACGTAGATGGGCGGGACGAAGCCGGTGCTGTTGAGGATGTCGCCGATCGAGACGCCGACGCCGACGACGAGCCCGCCGTCGCCGACGACCGTTTCGGAGAGCGGCTGGATGACGTTCTGCACGGTCTTCTTGCCGTAGGCCAAATCCTTGTGCGTCGCGTCGATGCCGGTGTCGATGTAGCCGATGCCGACGCCCTTGCCCGTGATGGGCAGGCCGGGGTTGCTCTTGTTGTTCTTCGTCACCTGCGTGTCGGCCTGCATCTGCGGGACGCCGATGAAGGGGCGGCTCACGTTGGTGAAGGTCTTCATCAGACGGTTCGCGTAGATCGAGACGACGCCGGGCTGGCGGCTGACGGCCGAGAGCTGCACGGCGCTCAGGTCGGCGATGACCATCGGCAGCTCGCGCGTGGCGAAGCCCCTGGTGATGCCCGCGAGCTGTAGGCGAGAGAACTCCGACGCGCCGGGCTTCTGCTTATAGGTGATGATGACGGGCACGGTCGCGCGCTGTGCGAGCAGGCGCGTGAGCTGCGGGTCGATCTTCACGGCCGTCGCCGCCGAAGCGCCGCCGCCCGTCCTGCCGGGCAGAGTCGCGAGGCCGAGGACGAGAACCAAAGCCAACAGTAATGAAGCTCTCAACGTCGTCGTCATGATCTTTTCCTCTTAGTAAAGAATCTGTTGGGTTGCGGCCCGGAGGGTCGCCCGTCTCTGCCAAGCGGGTCACCCTCCGAGCCGTTCGACTCGCCGCGCCCCACGTCCCGACTACGTTTGGCGCGGCGAGATTCGTCAGGTTCAGTTGCCCGCCACGAAGTGCTGGCGGAAGTTGTCGAGCGCGTAGGCCATGAAGGCGCGCGTCGTCGCGTCGTTGGCCTTCACGCGCGCCTTCATGGTCGGCTGGAAGTCGAACGGCCCCTGCTCAAGCGTGTAGAAGGCTTGCAGCAGACCCTTGTCGAGCGCGAGCTGCACGTAGCCGCGCATCGCCGAGGGAATCTCCGCGTTGTCGGCGAGCGTGAGGTTCTGCCCGTTGTAGTTCGCAGTCACCACCGACCCGGCCTTCGCCTTCGCCTCGGCGTCGAGGCCGAGGGCGCGGACGAGCGCGACCGCCGTCTCAAGCCGCGTGACGTTCGCGTTCACGTTGAAGGTTGAGCCATTGGCCGCGACCATGCCGGCCGGCTGGAAGCTCCAGTCGCGCAGCGTCGAGCCGTTGGCGGTCACCGCCTCGACGATGGGCGCGAGGTCGGCGGAAACGTCCGCGTACTTCGGCGCGGCCGAGGGGAACTGCCTGAGCGGCGTATTCAGGTAGAGCAGCCGCGCGAAGTCCTCGCGCGTCACGGTCGAGTCGGGGTGGAAGCCGCCGTCGGCGAAGGTGTCCATCTGGCGGTTCTTCAGCACCGTCTCGATCTGCGCCTGCGCGGGGTGGCCCTGGATGTCGCCGATGGGCGCGAGCGTGAAGAGCTGCTGCGTGATCTTGATCTCGACCGGCCCCGGCGCCGCCGCGCCCGACGTGGGCAACGAAGCGTCGGGCACCGCGGCGAGGCCGCGCACGCCGCGGACTTCGAGGAGCCACTGGCCCGCCGCGGGGTTCTTGACGACGACCTCGCGGCTCGGCGCGTCGAGGACGGGCAGCGCAATGCCGGAGCTGTACTTGACGCCGTTCGGGTCGGTCACGAGCAGGCCGATGGTGTTGCCCTCGCCGTCCTCAAGCGCCGTGTCGAAGGTGGCGAACACGTCGAGCACGCTCATGCCCGGCTCCACGTTGAAGCTGTGTGCGTTCTGCGAGTCGGCGCCGGGCAGACCCGCCGGGCTGTAGTCGATGTGCACCAGCTCGGTCGGGGGGCCGCCAATTGTGTAGCGCGCGTTGAAGTTATAAGAGAAGTTGTTGTTCGCGCCGTACTTCTTCGAGCGGTTGAAGACCTTATCGACGGCGGCGTAGGCGTTGACGTAGCCCGCGCCGACCTCCCACTCCTCGCGGCCCGGCATGCGCGAGGCCGTGTCCACGAGAATCTGCTTGACCTCGTCGGGCGTGAGCGTCGGGTCTGCGTCGAGCAACAGCGCGACCACGCCCGCGATGTGCGGCGTCGCCATCGACGTGCCGGAAATCTGCGTGTAGTAGGGCAGGTAGTTCGGCGAGAGTTCCGCGTCGTCGGTCAGGCCGTTGGCGAAGACGTTCGACTTCGAGCGGGTCGAAACATAAGCCGCGGAGAACTTCGAGGCGTTCGACTCGAACTCGCGCCCCGTGCCCGGCGCGGTGATGGTCGGCGCGTCGTAGTCGTTGTTCGGGTCGTGGTCGGCGAGCCGCTCGTCCTTCGGGGTGCCGCGCGAGGAGAAGCTGGCGAGGCCGCCCTCCTTCGTCCCGGCGGCGACCGAGATGACCCACGGCGCCTTGCCGTAAGGGTTGTGCGTGTCGCGGCCGGGGCCGGAGTTACCGGCGGCGAAGACGACGATGATGTTGTTGTCGTGCGCGACCTTCGAGGCAATGGTGACGGGGTCATCGGGGTCGAAGGCGCCCGAACCGCCGTACGAGTTCGAGATGACGCGGATGCCGTAGAGCGCCTGGTTCGTCAGAGACCACTCGAAGCCGCCGAGCGCGTTGAGGACGAAGAGCACCGCGCCCGAGCCCGTGCCGATGAGCTTCGCGCCCGGCGCGACGCCCGCGTAGAGCCCGCCCGACTGCTGGCCCGTCCCGCCGACTATCCCGGCGCAGTGCGTGCCGTGGCCGACGTTGAGGTCGGTGTTCGGCTGGTTCTCTAAAGCCTGAAGCGTCGTGAAGCCGGAGAGCGTGTCGGTGCCGGTCGCGATGAAGACGTTCTGGATGACGTTCTTGCCGAGTTGGAGGTCGGGGTGCGTGGCGTCAATGCCGGAGTCGTTGATGACGACCGAGAAGTCGCCCTTGCCCGAGACGGGCAGGCCGCCGTTCTGGTTGGTGAAGCCGCGGTCTGTCCTCAGGCGCTCGACGCCCGTCAGCGTCCGCGCCTCCTTGTCGAAGTAGTTGAGCCGGTCGTTGAACCAGACGGAGCGCACCGAAGGATTCGAGGCCAGCGCCCTGACCTGCCCGGCCGTGGCGACCGCGGCGACCATGCCGAGCCGGTTGAGCGTGAGCCCGCGCGTGATGCCGACGCCGCGCAGCACGTCGAGGTTGACGGGCTGAAGGCCCTTCGTCGTGTTGAAAGCGATGATGACGGTGCCGACCTTCGCGTCCGACGCGAGGCCGTTGAGCTTAGACTTGAGCGAAGGCCCGAGCGTGGCGGCCGAGACGTTGGCCCCGGCGATGATGACGAGCAGGACGAGGACTGAGAACGCGGCAGAGAGTTTTCTGAGCATCGCTTTCAAATTTCTCCTTAGAGTTAGGTCTCGAAGTTTGGGATTCGGTTCGGCTGACTCGACCGCCTCGTCGTCAGCATGGACAAGATAGTCAAGACCGATTGAGCGAAACTTGAGCGCGGAGACAATTTTTCGACCGCCGGAGGGAATTTTTTAGCGCCTTAATTTTCAACGACTTAAGGCCACTTGAGGAAAACTTGAGCCGCTTGAGAGGCAGTAGCCCGCCCGTGAGGGAGGGCGCAGGCTTAACGCCGAACTCGGAACGCTGAACGAGAAACTGAGATTAGAGGCCGGGGAACAGCAAGGGGAAGAAGCGGCCGCCCATCGTGTGGCCTTTGGGGATGGCGGGGACGCCTTCGAGCAAGGGCGCGTCGGAGTTGGAGCGGACGCCGTCGCGGAAGACGTTGACGACCGTGGCGCGGCGCGGGCTGTCGGTCGAGTTGGCGTAGGAGCCGTGGATCATGCGCGGGTGGTGGAAGGACGCCTCGCCCGCCTTTAACTCAATCGCGACGGGTTTGAACTGTTGCCTCTGCTCGTCGGTCAGGACGGACTGGATCGCGTCCATGTCGCCGGCCAGTCCCGTGACGGGGAGGTCGGGCCAGCGGTGGCTGCCCGGGACGTAGTGGACGCAGCCGTTCTCGCGCGTCGAGCCGTCGAGGCCCGCCCAGCAGGTCAGGTGCGCGAGCGGGGTCGTGCGCGTCCAGTAAGAGTAGTCCTGGTGCCACGCGACGACGCCGCCGTGGCGCGCGGGCTTGCAGAAGAGTTGGTCGTGCCAGAAGCGCACCGCGCCGCCGAGGAGCTGCGACGCCGGGACTGTGAAGCGCGGGTTCCACAGGAGGTCGTGAAAGCCCCGCGCGATCCGCCAGGCCCCGAGCGCGTGGAAGAGCACACGCGCCGGGTCGTTCGACTCGTTCGAGTGGAACTCGTACCAGAGTTCGCGCGCGGGATGCTCGGGGTTCGTCAACTCCGCAAGCTCCGCGCGAAGCCACCCGACCTGCGCGTCGTCGAACACCCTCACGCCCGAAAGGTAACCGTGCTCCTCGTAGAAAGCGACCTGCTCGCCGGTCAGCCTGTACCGCCCCCACTCCTCCGCCGTCGCGGGCGCGGGGAAGAGTTTCGTCAACGGCGCGTGATAGATGGAAAGGTCTTCGAACATGCGGACAGGCTACACA
Organism: uncultured Pyrinomonadaceae bacterium; assembly: GCA_964246655.1. Lineage (GTDB taxonomy): Bacteria > Acidobacteriota > Blastocatellia > Pyrinomonadales > Pyrinomonadaceae > QHXN01. The sequence continues at coordinate 10,720 of CAXTSK010000019.1, read as the reverse complement.
ACCGCGGCGGCTTCTGTTAAGTTCCGCGATGCCCGACGAGAGAAGGCCCGGACGTTCGTGAGGGGGAGTGTGAACAAAATCAGCCGCCCAGTCTTCAGGACGCTCGCGCGCGGCGCGCGGCTCTGCTGCCCCGCGTGCGGCGGGGCTTCGGTCTTCCAGTCGCCCTTCCGCGTGCGCGCGCACTGCCCCGCGTGCGGCACCGTCTTCCAGCGCGAGGAGGGCTTCTTCGTCGGCGCCATCATGCTCAACGTGGTGACGACCGAGGCGGCCGTCATGGCCGCGGCCGGCGTCACGCTGCTGCTCTTCCCCGGCCGCGGCCGCCTGCTGCTCGGGCTCCTCTTCGCCGTCGCGCTCCTCTTTCCCATCGCCTTCTACCACCACTCCTGGAGCCTCTGGCTCGCCGGCGACCACCTCGTCGAAGGGCTGCCGCAACGACGCCCGGATGACTGAAATTTTAACGGGCATCCCTCCGCGCCGAAGTCACATCTGTGAAGCCAAGCGGCACGACGAATATTTCCCTCGCAGGTGACGAGCCGGCGGACTCTGTCTCCCCGGATGATTGAACGGGCTTAACCTTTCGGAGGACGTATGCCTACAGCAACCCGCGCCCATGACGTTGAAGCCACGCGCTCTGCCTTCAGCCTCTTGCTTTCCCTCTTCCTTCTGGCACTCTGTGCCCTGCCCGCGCACGCGCAGGAGGGCGCCTCGACCGCGGCCGCGGCGCGCACGCGCTACCTTTCGGAGATGGGGCTCATCCCCGCCTCGAACTCGGTCGCCGTCGAGGAGTTCGTCAACTACCATCGCCACCAGATCGGACGCCCCAAGGCGGGCGAGGCCGTGCTGCTCGACGTGCGCTGGGGCAACGACCGCGTCTCAACGTCGGAACCCGAGGCCGTCCTGCAAATCGGCTTCAGCACCGCGCTCGCCTCCGACCGCCAACAACTGCCGCCCGTCAACCTCGCGCTCGTCATCGACAAGAGCGGCTCGATGGCCGACGCGAACAAGCTCTCAAGGGTCAAGGAGGCGCTGCTTACGCTCATCAACCAGCTCCGCGAGACCGACACGCTCTCCATCGTCGTCTTCGACTCCGAGGCAGCGGTGCTGCGCCCCGCGCGCGAGGTCGGCGACCGCGAGGAGGTGCGCCGCCTCATCCGCAGTATCGAGACCGGCAGCTCGACGAACATCCACGCCGGCCTCATGCTCGGCTACAGCGAGGCGCTCAAGCACTTCAACCGCGAGGGGGCGAACCGCGTCATCCTCCTCACCGACGGCATCGCCAACCAGGGCGTGACCAACCCCGGGCAGATCGCGCGCGACTCGCTCTCCTTCAACGACCGCGGCGTTGACCTCTCGACCATCGGGGTCGGGCTCGACCTCAACAAAGACCTGCTCCGTGAACTTGCCAAGAGCGGGCGCGGCCTCTTCCACTTCGTCGCCGACGCGCAGGACATCGACAAGGTCTTCCTCAAAGAGGTGCAGAGCCTCGTCGCGCCCGTCGCCTCCGAACCCGATTTAGAGATTGAATACGGCCCGGGGTTGGAACTCGCGCAGGTCTACGGCTACGAGCCCGCGCGCGCGGAGAACCGTCTGAAGATCAAGCTCGACAACATGAACCAGGGGTTGACGCAGGTCGTGCTGCTGCGCTTCAAGGCCAGGCCCGGCGCCCTGGACGGCGCGCGGCCGACCGTCCGCGTCAACTTCAGCTACTACGATATCGAGCAGAAGCGCCGGGTCACGAAGAGCGACGAGGCTTCGCTCTCAACCGGCGGCTCCGCCGACATGCTGCGCGACCCCGAGGTCGGCAAGAACTTCACCATCGCGCAGCTCGCGCAGGCGATTCATGACATGAGTGCCGCCGTCGAGGCCCAGCGCTACAAGGACGCCGAACACCTCCTCAACGCGGCCATCGCCAAAACCTACCAGCGCTACCCGCACCTCGAAGACGAAGACATCTCCCGCACCCTCCTCATCGCGCAGAAGTATCAGGAGCTTGTCAGGAAGTACAACCAGGAGCAGCAGCAGAGCCGGAAGTGAACCACACGGAGGATTGAGCCCCGGAGGGGCGTCGGAAATTAGCCGGGGGCGAGTCAGAGACGCGAGCGCGAGCGAGCGTCGAAACGAGCCCCCGGTTAGCCCGTTACAAAAAAGAATAGAGCCCCGGAGGGGCGAAGGAATGTGTGACGTATCCCTCGCCCCTCCGGGGCTCAACACCTCTGCCTTACCCCACCTGCCCCGCGCGGGTACCGGCGCGGCGCTCTTCGAGGACTTCCCAGGCTTCGCGCGTGCGGGTGTAGATGCCGTCGGCGTCGAGGCCGTACTTGGCTAAGAGCAGCTTGGGGTCGCCGTGCGTGACGATGCGGTCGGGGACGCCCATGCGGACGAAGCGGACGGCGTCAAGCAGGCCGTTCTCCTCCAAAAGCTCCGCGATGGCCGAGCCGAAGCCGCCCGCCAGATAAGCCTCCTCAACCGTGACGATGAGCCGCTTCGTGCGCGCGAGCGCGAGCAGGAGCCCGGCGTCCAAAGGTTTGACGAAGCGCGCGTTGACGACCGTCGTCTCGATGCCCTCCTTCGCGAGGTGCTCGGCGGCCGCGGCCGCGGGGTGCACCATCGAGCCGTAGGCCACAATCGCCACCTCGCCCCCGTCGCGCAGTATCTCGGCCCTGCCGATCTCCAACCGCCGCGGCTCGCGCTTGATGTCGGCGCCGACGCCGTTGCCGCGCGGGTAGCGCATCGCGGCCGGCCCCTCGTGCTCCAGCATCGTGTACATCATGTCGCGCATCTCGCCCTCGTCCTTCGGCGCCATCAGGATCATGTTCGGCACGCCGCGCAGGTACGCGATGTCTAAGAGGCCGTGGTGCGTCGGGCCGTCGCCGCCGACGATGCCGGCGCGATCCATGCAGAACTTGACGTTGAGGTTCTGCAAACACACGTCGTGGACGATCTGGTCGAAGGCGCGTTGCAGAAAGGTCGAGTAGATGGCGCAGACGGGTTTGAGTCCTTCGGTGGACATGCCCGCGGCGAAGGTGACGCAGTGCTGCTCGGCGATGCCCACGTCGTAGGCGCGCTCGGGAAACTTCTCTAACACTTTATCGATCCCCGTCCCGTCGGGCATCGCGGCGGTGAGCGCGACGACCTTCTTGTCGCGCTCCATCAGCTCGCACATCGTCTGCCCGAAGACGGCCGTGTAGAGCGGCGCCGAAGAACCGGAGGACTTGACGGCCGCGCCGGTCTTCAAATCGAACGGGCCGGTCGCGTGCCACGCGTAGTAGTTCTTCTCGCGCGCCGGGTAGCCCTTCCCCTTCTGCGTGAGCGCGTGGACGATGACGGGCGAGTCCTTGACCTGCTTCGCCTCTTCGAGCGCGCGCACGAGCGCACGCGGGTTGTGGCCGTCCACGTAGCCGATGTACTTGAAGCCCAGCTCGTTGACGAGCGCGCCGGGCAGCACGGCCGCGGCGATGGCATCCTTCACCGTCTTCGCCGCGTTGTAGAGGCGCTCGCCGAACGAGGGGATGTCGTGCAAAAGGTCGCCCACCTCGTCCTTGAAGCGATGATACCCTTGCGCCTCGCGGATGCGATTCAGGTAGCCGGTCAGGGCGCCGACCGCGGGCGCAATCGACATCTCGTTGTCGTTGAGGATGACGATGAGGCGCGTCCGCAAATGGCCCGACTGGTTGACGGCCTCCATCGCCATGCCGCCCGCCAAGCTTGAGTCGCCGATGACGGCGACGACGTGGTGGTCTTCGCCGCGCTGGTCGCGCGCGACGGCCATCCCCAGCGCGGCCGAGAGCGAGGTCGAGGCGTGGCCTGCGCCGAACGTGTCGTACTCCGACTCGTCGCGCCGGAGGAAGCCGGAGATGCCGCCGTACTGCTTGACCGTCGGCAAAAGCTCGCGCCTGCCCGTCAGAATCTTGTGCGCGTAAGCCTGGTGGCCCACGTCCCAGACGAGGCGGTCGCGCGGCGTGTCGAAGGCGTAGTGCAGGGCGACGGCCAACTCGACCGCGCCCAGAGACGCGCCCGTGTGGCCGCCCACGCGCGACATCGTCTCAAGGATGTACTGGCGCACCTCGTCGGCGACCGGCTGCAACTGTTCGGGGCGCAGACGGCGCAAGTCCGCGGGCGTGTCGATCTGATTTAGGAGTTTCATCGCGCGCGTATTCTACTGTAAAAAGCCGCGAGCCAGAAGTCTGAACTCGGGGCGGATTTTCTTCGGCCGCCGCGCCCGCCCGCGCGTCTTAGAGTCCGGCAGACATCCTCTGTAAGGAGTTTTAAGACGATGAAGAGAGCACTCACGGCCGCGCTGCTGACGCTGGCGGCCTCTTTCGCGGCGGTCGCGCAGGAGGCGCCGTCGCAGCAGCAACAACAGTCAGCCGCGCCGACACAGGGCGAGCGGCCCGGGGCGAGGCACAAGGGCTTGAGACGCATGCGCGCGCGCATGAAGATGCGCCGCGACGGCCTGCGCCGCCTGAACCTGACCGAGCAGCAGGCCGCGCAGATGCGTTCACAGCGTGAGGCCGCGCGTCAGGCCACGCAGGCACAGCGCGAAGAGATGCGGCAGTTGCTCCGAGCGCGTCGCGAAGCCAACGGCCAACTCACCGAAGCGCAGCAGGCGCGCGCCAAACAGCTCCGCGAAGAACTGCGCGCCTCGCGCCTACGCACGCGCGAAAGCTTCCTCTCCACGCTCACGCCCGAACAGCGCACGCAACTCGAACAGCTCAAGGCCGAGCGCAAAGCCCGCCGGGAAGAGTTCCGTCAACGCCGCGAAGAGTTTCGCAAGCAGCGCGAACAGTAAAGAGACGTAAACCGTGAACCGTGAACCGTGACAAGAGAAGAACATCCTTCTTGTCACGGTTCACGGTTTACGGTTCACGGCCTGCGACGCGATTACACTTCTAACACCAATTTCCCGAACTGCGCGCGGTCCTGCATCAGTTCGTGTGCGCGGCGGGCTTCGGCGAGGGGGAGGATGCGGTCGATGACGGGGCGTATCTGTCCGCGCCCGACGAACTTCATCGCGTCGAGCAACTCGGCCTTCGAGCCCATGAACGACCCGAGCAGGTTGAGGTGGCGGTAGAAGACCTGCCGCAGGTCTGTGCGCGCGTCGTACCCGCTCGTCGCGCCGCACGTCACGAGCCGCCCGTCCCTCTTCAAAGACGAGACCGACCCGGGCCAAGTTTCCGCACCCGTGTGCTCGAAGACCACGTTCACGCCCTGCCTGCCCGTCAAACGCTTGACCTCCTTCGGCCAGTCCTCGCGCGTGTAATCGACGACTTCGTCCGCGCCCAATTCGCGCGCGCGCGCGCGCTTCTCCTCCGACCCGGCGGTCGCGATGACGCGCGCGCCGCGCAGCTTCGCGACCTGGATGCCGATTGAGCCGACGCCGCTCCCGGCCGCGTGAATCAGCACGTCCTCGCCCGGCTCGACGCGCGCCCGCGTGACGAGCATGTGCCACGCGGTGACGAGCACGAGCGGCAGCGCCGCCGCCTCGGCCCAGCTCAGACCTTCGGGCTTCGGCACGACGTTCACGCCGGGCGCGGCGACCAGCTCGGCGTAACCGCCGTCGCGGCGGTAGCCGATGATGTCGTAGCGCGGGCACATGTTGTCCGCGCCACCCAGACAGTCGCGGCAGTGGCCGCAACTCACGCCCGGCTGGAGCACGACCTCGTCGCCCGGCTTCACCCAGTAGACAAGCTCGCCCACCTCGCGCACGACACCCGCCACGTCGTTGCCGAGGATGTGCGGCAGAGGAATCTCTATCCCCGGCAGCCCCCCACGCGCCCACACGTCCAGATGGTTGAGCGCGCACGCGCGCACCTCGACCAACACCTCGTCGGCGCGCATCCGCGGCTCCGGGCGCTCTTCGTAGCGGAGGACTTCCGGCCCCCCGTGCTCGTGGAAGACAACAGCTTTCATAAGAACTTCAGTAGGCGGTAGGCAGATGGCAGTAGGCAGCCGCCCCGCGTGACGTAGGTTGAAGATTAATCTCAGCGTTCCGACAGCAAGATTCTTAACTGCCTACTGCCATCTGCCTACTGCCTACTGCCCTCGTCGGTCTGCTGGCGCGCGTGGTAGGAGGAGCGCGTCAGGGGGCTCGACTCGACGTGCTTGAAGCCGAGTTCGAGTCCGACCTCGCGCCAGCGCGCGAACTCCTCGGGCGTGACGTAGCGCTCGACGGGGAGCCGCCGCGCGTGCGGTTGTAGGTATTGCCCGATGGTCATGATGTCGCACGAGACCGAGCGCAAGTCTTTCATCAACTCGACCACCTCTTCGAACGTCTCGCCGAGGCCGACCATGATGCCGCTCTTCGTCAGCATCCCGCGCCGCTCGCGGTCGCGGCGCGCGGCGGCGCGTTCGAGCAGGGTCAGCGTCTGCCGGTAGTTCGCGTCCGGGCGCACGCGCTTATAGAGGCGCGCGATGGTCTCGGTGTTGTGGTTGAGCACGTCGGGCTCCGCGTCGAGCACGGCGTTGAGGGCCTCTTCGTCGCCGTTGAAGTCTGGAATCAAGACCTCGACGCGGCAGCCGGGGTTGACGGCGCGCACCTGCCGGACGGTCTCGGCCCAGTGCGCGGCGCCGCCGTCGGGGAGGTCGTCGCGGTTCACGGAGGTGATGACGGCGTGCGCGAGGTCGAGGGTCTGCACCGCCTCCGCGACGTGGCGCGGCTCCTCGGGGTCGAGAGGAATCCCTGCGCCCTTCGAGACGGCGCAGAAGCCGCAGTGACGCGTGCAGATGTCGCCGCCGATCATGAAGGTCGCCGTCCTGTCCGTCCAGCACTCGAAGATGTTCGGGCAGCGCGCCTCCTGGCAGACCGTGTGCAGGTTCAGATTCTCGATCAGCTTCAGGACGTAGTTCTGGTTCGCGGGATCGCCGAGGCGTATCTTCAGCCACTCGGGCTTCGGCCCGCGCGGCGGACGTGTCGTCGGGGGGTTGTTAAGGACGCGCAGCTCGCGGCTCAATCTCTTTCTCCTTGTGCTTCTGTTTGACTGTTCGACTGGCTCGATTTTAACACCCGTCCGAGGCTTTGTCCTGCGACGCCCCTTCCCCCGCAGGCCGAAAAATTCTGTTGCGCGCCGAGCGGGCCGGATAGTAGATTCAAAGTAGGGGGGCATCGCGCGCCGCCACTCACGAGCACGGTCGGTAGACACGATTCCCGCCTGCTTCACCCGTTCACACCACCCGAACTCACACCACCGGAGGAGCCTTACCGAAATGATTAGCGTGAAGTGTCCGGCCTGCGGGCTGGTCGATTGGAACGTCGGCGACTGCAAGCGCTGTGGGAACTCGCTCGTAGGGCTCGGCGCGGAGGAGGGCGGCGAGGGCTATTTCCGCGCGGCGTCGGAGTGGGCCGCGGAGGCGCGCGCCGTCCGCACCGCGCGCCGCGTGATGGCGGCCTGCGCGGTCGTCGTGCTCGGGCTGACGACGCTCGGCGTCCTCTACCTCGCGCACAAGCCCGCGAAGAGGCAGTGGTTCTGGAGCTTCTACCGCAGCGAGCCGACGGTCGCCGAAATCTTCGCGCACAACCTCGAAGTGAGCGGCGGCGGCGAAGGCATCGCCCGCCTGCGCAGTTTCAGGGCCGAGGGCCGGCTCGCGTTCGCGGGCGGCGAGGCGGCGCAGGTGGCCGCCGCGGCCGGGGGCCAGGTGACCTTCGTCATGCACGCGAAGGCCCCGGACAGGGTCGAGACGGAGGTCGAGATCGGCCCGCCGGCCCCGACGGCCTCGCCCTCCGAGTCGCCGCAGCCGTCCCTCTCCTCCGACTTACAGGTGGCGCTGCCGCAGGTCAGAGTGAGCCTCCGCCGCGGCTTCGACGGTCGGCAGGGCTGGGAGCACGTCGAGCGCATGATCCTCACCGGTGGCTCGACCGTGCCCGTCAAGCAGTACACTTCGCGCGAGTTGGACGGCGACGAGATGGGGAGGATGAAGCGCTACGCGCAGACGACCGGCCTCGTCCGCGTGGCCGACGAGTACACGTCGCTCAAGCTCAGCGGGCGCGAGCCCGTCGCGTGGGACACGAGCAGCGGGATTAAATTCGCGGGCCGCGAACTGCCCGGCGGCGCGCTACGCGGGCACGAGGCATACGTCGTGAGCGGCGTGAACAAGGAGGGCAAGGGCGAGACCTTCTACTTCGACACGGAGACCGGGCTGCTGCTGCGCGTGGACTTCGAGGCCGACAACGCTGAGGGCGCGCCCGGCAAGGTCGAGTGTGCCTTCGGCGACTACAAGGAGGTCGGCGGCCTCAAGCTCCCGCACCGTCTGAACTTCAAACGCGGCGAAGAGATGACGACGATGACCTTCGAGAATTACTTCCCGAACGAACCCATCCCCGACTCGACGTTTAAGATGCCCGAGTAGAGGCGCGGCCCTCAAGCCAACGTCGGGTGCACGAACCGCGCGAGCGCGTCGGGGTCAACGTTGCCGCCGGAGATGACGACGCCGACGCTCCCCACGTCCTTCGGGAGCTTGCGGAAGAGCGCGGCGGCCGCGGCGACCGCGCCCGTCGGCTCGACCAGAATCTTCAGGCGGAAAAGCAGGAAGCGCATCGCCTCGACGATCTCGTCTTCCGAAACGGTTAGCACGTCCTCGGCGTTGCTTTGCAGCACGGGGAACGTGAGCGCGCCCGGCGTCTGCGTGCGCATGCCGTCGGCGATGGTCGGCGGAGGAGGAATCTTCACGCGCTCGCCCTTGAGAAAGGACTGGCGCGTGTCGTCGGAGAGTTCCGACTCGACGGGGAAGCAGCGCACGCGCGGGTTCAAAGCCTTCGCCGCGATGGACGCGCCCGCGAAGAGCCCGCCGCCGCCGCAGGGCGTGAGCAGGGCTTCGAGGTCGGGCACGTCTTCGAACAACTCAAGCGCGCAGGTGCCCTGCCCCGCCGCGATGTCATAGTCGTCGTACGGCGGGACGACGACCAGCCCTTCCTGTTCGGAGATTCTTCGCGCGACCTCCTCGCGGTCTTCGCGCTGGCGGTCGAAGGTGACGACCTCCGCGCCGTAGCCGCGCGTGGCGTCGAGCTTGGTGCGCGGCGCGTCGGTCGGCATCACGATGACGGCGCGCACCGATGCGTCGCGCGACGCGAGCGCCACGGCCTGCGCGTGGTTCCCCGAAGAGAAAGCCACGACGCCCCGCGCACGTTCTTCTTCAGAAAGAGATTGAATCTTGTTCGTCGCGCCGCGCATCTTGAACGCGCCCGCGCGTTGGAAGTTCTCGCACTTGAAGAAGACGCGCCTTCCGGCCGCCTCGTCGAACGTGCGCGAAGTGGTGACGGGCGTGCGGTGCACGAACGGCCGCACGCGTTCGGCGGCCCTGCGTATGAAGTCGAGTGTCAGCATACGAAACTTGCTACAGTTCTTTCCTCTTCCGGCGCGGACTCGAAGACTTCGGCGAAGCGTGAGACGACGCGGTCTTCGACTTCGCCCAGAGGAATCTCGCGGCCGAGTAGTTCTTTCATCGAGGTGACGGGCTCGCCCTCGCAGGCGACGATGAGATTGAAGTAGGAGAGGTCGGTGTTGACGTTCAAGGCGAAGCCGTGCGTCGTGACCCAGCGCGCGATGTGGACGCCGATGGCGGCGACCTTGCCGCGCGCGGTGTGGACGCCCGTCAAGCCCTCGATGCGGTACGCCTCGATGTCGTAATCCGACATCGCGCGGATCAAGACCTCTTCTAAGTCGCGGACGTACCTGTGCACGTCCTCGCGGTCGGGGCTCAAATTTATAATCGGATAGCCGACGAGTTGGCCGAGGCCGTGGTAGGTCATCTTGCCGCCGCGGTTCGTCTCGAAGACTTCGACGCCGCGCGCGGCGAGCGCTTCGGGGCTGGCGAGTATTAAAGAAGGCGTGGCGCGGCGGCCGACCGTCAGGACGTGCGGGTGCTCGACGAGGAGCAGCGTGTCGGGCTCGCGCCGTTCGCGCACGGCCAGCTCGGTCTCCTTCTGGACGCGGTACGCCTCGCCGTACTCCGTGCGCCCCAGGCGGCGAACTCTCAATCGTCTCGCGTGCATCGCAGTGTGCGTTACTGTTACTCTTCCCCTTCGGCCACATTGTAGCAGAGCGCGCACGGCTTGACGGTCGCGCGCGGAAGCGCGAAGCTTGGGCCGCCCGTACACTTTGAGTCGAACCCAAAACTTATCGGAGGAAGCAACCGTGAAACCGCTCATCGCCAAAGTGGTCGTGTGCCTGCTCGTCATCACCTGCGCCGCCGCGGCGGCGCCCGCACAGACGCGGACGCGCCGCAGCGTGAGCACCGCGCAGAAGAGGCGCTCGACGCCGGCCACGCGGCTCGACCAGACGCGCTTCAACACGCAGCGGCTCGAACTCGCGGGTCTGTCGAAAGACCTGACGCGCTTCCTCTACCTCTACGGGAGGCTGTCGAAAGATTTGGAGCTGACGAGCGCGCAGACGGGCTCGGCCGACGCGGCGAGCCAAGCGAAGGCCGGCGTCATCCGCAGCATCGGCGACATGCGTGACCGCCTCGACCAGTTGGAGGGCCACTTCCGCTTCGAAGAGGGTCTGCGGACGCAGTTCCAGACGTTGCAAGGCGTCTCGGCCAGCGCCGAGCAGGCCGCCCAGCAGGCCAACGCCAACCGCTTCGACCAGGCCGGCCGCATCCTCCTCGAAGTCGCTAATAAGTTGACGGACGTGCTGCTCGAAATGCAGTAGGCAGTAGGCAGATGGCAGTAGGCAGTTAAGACATAAACACGGCCTGAGAGAGTTGGGGCCGGCGTGTTGCTGTACAC
>CAXTSK010000018.1:0-22272 GCA_964246655.1 uncultured Pyrinomonadaceae bacterium | reverse complement strand
GCGGTTCCTGGTGAGCGGGGACGCCGTCCACCCCCCCCCCCGCCCCGTGTGGGGGCGCCCCGCCTCCGGCGGCACGCCGGAGCGCGTCCCGGCGGGTGAAGAGAGTCCCGACACCTTGGCGATCTCGCGTCAGGGGAAACTGCTCGCTTACACCTCCACACTCTCGGACACGAACATCTGGCGCATCGAGGCACAGAGCGCGAAGGGCGCGGGCAGCAACCCGCCGTTGAAGTTGATCTCATCCACACGGTCGGATGACAGCCCACAGTACTCCCCGGACGGGAAGAAGATTGTCTTCTCGTCCTCACGCACCGGACCCTTAGAGCTTTGGACGTGCGATGCGGACGGCGCTAACCCCGTTCAGTTAACCTCCTTCGGCGGCCCGCACGTCGGCACCCCGCGCTGGTCGCCGGACGGGCGGCAGATCGCCTTCGACGCTATTACTGAGGGCCGGCGGGACATCTACGTGGTGGGCTTGGACGGAGGCAAGCCGCGCCGCCTGACGACAGAGCCATCGGTGGACGTGCGGCCCAGTTGGTCGAGGGACGGGCGCTTCATCTACTTCGGCTCCGACCGCGGTGGTGACTGGCAGGTGTGGAAGGTGCCGGCCGAAGGCGGGCCGGCTGTGCAGGTGACGAAGCAGGGCGGACGCGAGGCTTTCGAGTCGCCGGACGGGAGGTTCATTTACTACGCGAAAGAGGAGAATGTGCCGGGGCTGTGGCGCGTGCCGGTAGAGGGCGGCGAGGAGGAAAAGGTCTTAGACCGGGTCAGGCAGGGTGCCTGGGCCGTGTGGGAGCGGGGCGTCTACTTTGTCAACCCGGAGTCGCGCCCGCACTCCTCAATCGAGTTCTTCGACTTCACCACGGGACGGACGGCGCGGGTCGGCACCATCGAGAAGGAGCTTTATGGGAGCGGCCCAAACCTCGCCGCCACGGCCGACGGCCGTTGGATACTCTACGTGCAGTTGGACCAGACGGAGAGCGACATCATGCTGGTCGAGAACTTCTCTTAAGGTGTGGGTATCACCAACATCGTTTCAATACCAGGCTGATGCATAAGCGATGTTGAGCAGCAGGTTCAGGCGCGCCTCATCTGGTCTCGACGGCGACGATCTGGAAGGTGCTCGGCCGTCACAGCGTCGCCCCACTGCGCCGTCATCGCAGCCCCGCCGCGCCGGTGCGCCACAGCCGAGCCGTGCCCGTCAAGTTCCGGCCGAACCGACCCGGCGCGCCGCACCTCAACGGCAAAGTGGAGCGATCACAGCAGACGGATAAGGTCGAGTTCTACCCGAACAGTTCTTACCGTCTCGCAAAAATCGCGCGAACGGAAGGGTCGCGGCCTTTCACGGCAGACCACGTACGAACCACAATGGCAATCATCAGGTGGGGTTGATCCGCGTTATGGGATGATCCATCGGCTCGCGGGCTCAAGGCCGCCGGGCGCGCCGTCGGATGGCTTGACGATGTAGCTCCCTTTCGAGGCGAACCGCTGACCGGGGCCGAGGCTCAGGCGCGGGAAGACGCCGGGGTTTAAGGCGGTCTCGGTCTCCTGCTCGACGGCTTCGACGAAGTAATCTCGGGAGAAATTACCTGCCAGTCTCATCAGCGCGTGGTCGGCGACCGAGAGCGCGAAGTGTGCGTTGAGTTGTAGACGCTCGTACGCCCGCGCGACCCCTCTGGCGCGCAGCCAGGCCCGGACGCGATAGGCGTGCGGCGACTCCGGGAACGGCAGCGCGTAAGGATATGTGAGGTAGACCCTGTCGCGAAAGTTCCTCAACGCGCGCCGGGGAGGCTCTTGCAGCAGGCCGTAGGAAAGGTAGATGTCCGGCAATGTGTCCGCGGAGGGTCGGGCCGAGTCCAGCGTTAACAGATCGTTCTCGTCGAGCCAGAGGACGAGCGCCGAGGGCCGCTCGCCTTCGAGCAAGTCCTTCCAGAAGGCGGGCGTGAGCTTTTCCGACCCGCGGATGACACGCTCTCGCAAGCCCGGCGCGGCGCGCGCGAACGCACGCGAGAGCACGGCACCACCTCCTACGTCACGGTACACCTGCACGACGCGCCCCGCGCCGGCAGGCCAAGCCCTCTCGCGCAGGTGCCTCGCGAGCGCCCCGGCCTCGACCGCCAGCCCGCCGGAAAGATAAATCGTGTACTCGCCCGCGTCACCCGGCAGCCCCGTTTCGGGGAAGAGGCAGGGCACCTCTTCACGTTCGCAGAAGTCTTGGACGGGTTGCCAGCTTCCCTCGCCTGCGCCGCCGAGCAGGGCGAAGACGGGCTGTTTGACGTAGTACGCATCGAGTTGCGCGGGCCAGGTCGCGGCGTCGCCTTTCAACTCCCATACGTGGAGCATCCACTCGCGGTAAGTCGCGGGCAGTTCCTCCTCATACCAGACGGTAGAGCTGGAGCGCCGGAGCATGCCCGCGGTGTCGGCGTTCTTCCAGCGGAAGTAGGCGCGCATCACGTCGAGCAGCGCGCGGCGTCTTTCCGGCCCGACGCCTTCCGTGACGATGGTCGCGAAGTGTATGGCGGACGCGTCCACGCCGGGCGCGGGGGCGGCGGACAGCGATGTGAGGTACGCGGCGAGGTGTCGCACGTCCTCATCACTCAACTGGTAGCGCGGCATCAGCGGGTCGAGTTCGCGCCCCGCGGGGTCTCTCCCTTCACGCAGGGCGACGGCGAGTGACTCATCCGTGTAGGCCGGACGGGGGCGCGGGTCGCGCAGGCGCGCGCGGAGGCGTGCGGGCTGTACCTCCTGAAAGAGCCTTCGGAAAAGGTCTACGCTGTTCGACCCGTTCTCCCGGTAGAGCGCCGCGCCCGTCACCGGCGGGACGTAGGCCGCGCCCTCGCTCGAACCAAAGCCGCTCCGGCGGTGGCAACTCGCGCAGTTGAGTTGCGTACCTTCGACCGCGAGGTCACCCTGCGCCGAGGCGCGGACTGCCTCGCCCGAAGGCAGGACGCCTTCGCGGTAAATGCGCTCGCCCGCTTTGGCGTCGGGACGCGTGACGCGCGTCTGGGCGATGGACGCGACCGGGGACGCGAGCAGCGTGAGGGCAACGGCGGCGAGAAAGGGGTGGAGCCGCGGCCGTCCGAAAGGTTGCGAGTGTCCGAGGGTCATCACTGTTGAGTCAGGCGCTCGTATTCGCTCACAAGTTGTGCCGCGCTCGTCAGGCCGTCGAGCCGCACCCAGAGCTTTCCTGCCGAGAGCCGGAGGAAGGTCAACGGCTGGTGCCGCATCTTGTTGTCGCCGGGGTAGGCGTCGAAAGCCTTGCGGACGGAGATGATCCCTTCGGCCTCGCCGGTGAGGAAGAGCCAGCGCGGCCCGGCCTTGAACCGCCGGGCGTACTCGCGCAGGCGTTCCGGAGTGTCGTGCTCCGGGTCGATGGAGATGGAGACCATCCTGACTTTCTCCGACTCCGGGCCGAGTCTGGTTTGAGCGGCGGCGAAGGGCGCGCTCATCCCGGGGCAGCCGGGCGGGCAGGTGGTGAAGATCAACTCAAACATCCCCGGCCCCGCGCCTCCGAGCACGGAGGCGAGTTTGACCTTCGCGCCGCTCGCGTCCGTGAGCGTCACGTCGGGCGGCGCGTACGCCGCGACGGTGCGTGTGTAGCGCGGCGCGGCCGGCTTATTTTCGTGCCCTTCGTGTTGTTGTCCGCGCGCAGTCGAAGCCAGCGCCAGCGTAAAGCAACACAGCGCGAGCGCCGCGAGGCGCGGGCGGTCGTCGCCGCCGAACAGTCCCGTGAGCCGCATTGAGTCATCCTTCCTTCCGTCCCGCTCCCTTGCAGCCGCGCGGCCTTCCTTTTCCGAAGATAAAGGATGACCAGCAGGCAGACGAGAAACAGCGGCCCGAGCGCCAACCGAACGAGGTCTGCTTCGAGCATACGCGTCAAGTCGCGGGACGTTCGGCCCGGCCGTCGTCAGTGGATCGAGAAGACCGCCACGTCATGGTGGATCGGGTCGAACTGGTAAAACCTCAGCCGCCGCGAGGGCTCGTAGTTGTACTTGATCTGCACCTTCTGCGCGCCCGGCTTGTAGGGGGTGCGGGCGGCGGCCGGGACGACGACGAGGAGGTCGCCCATCTCGCTGTTCGGCGTCGGGGTGGCGCCGGGGATGTTGGGCCACCAGTGCGCGCGCCCGAAGGTGAACCAGCAGCCGGAGCCGCCGACCTTAACCGAGGACTTGAACTGGTTCTCCCAACCGCGGCTGCCGCCGAAGTCCACGTTCATGTAGCCGTGGTCGAAGTAGTCGCCGTTGTAGAGGGTCACGCGCAAGGTTGTGCCGCGCATCTTCCATCTGCTGAAGTCGATGCGCTGCGCGTCGTCGATGTGCTCGCTACGATCGGCGAACTCGGCGTAGATGGTGTTGTTGACGTAGAGCATCGTCAGGTCTGTTTCGCGGTCAGCCGCCACCTTGTACTTGCCGTTGCGCGGCAGGCGCGTGCGGTCGCGGAAGTCGTCGAACGAGGCGCGCACCTCCTGCGCCTTCGCCAGGACGAGTCTGTAGTTACCCTGCCGCGCGGCGTCGCGCGCCTCGCGCAGCGCCGTCCACATCTGCTTCTCGGGTGCCAGGTCGCCGATCATCGAGATGGCGCGCAGCTTCAGTTGCTCGCTCGCTCGCGGCGAGCAGTCCTGGTTCTGCGGCGGGCAAAAGACCGACTGCTCCCACTCAGGCAGCGACAGAGGCTTGCCGCCGTTGATGCTGATCTTCCGCTGCGCCCAGTCCATGACCTGCACGCGCGGCGGGTGCATCCGCCAGCCCCACGTATAGACCATGCTGTAGTACTTGCCGGGCGGCATCTTGATCTTGAAGACGGTGCGCGTGCCGTTCTCCATTGGGAAGAAGGTCTGATCCAGGCCGACGTGTGGCAGCGCCATCTTCGGCGGCGACCCGGGAGAAGGAGGCGGGGGATCGACGAAGAGGGCGAAGGGCGAGAAGTCGTCCTCGCCGCGGTTGAGCACGTCCACCGTGTAGGTGACCGTCCACGGCACGCTCATCACCGGGCTCGGGTCGATGAAGGCCACGTCCGCTTCAATGTGGCCGTCGTACCAGATTTGGTGCACGTCGAGGTTGCCGCCGGCGACCTTCCCCGTCGCGTCGAGGATGGGCGTCACCGTCCGGGTCTTCTCCGGCCCGGCGTAGTGAAGCACGGGGAAGCCGCTGTAGGCGCGGCCGGGCAGAGGGTTGCCTTCGATCACGTCGAGCCCGGTCTGGATGGCTCGCCGCAACTGCTCGACCTCGGCGGCCTCGCGCGGGGGCTTGGCGGCGAGGATCGCGATGGTGTCGAGCGAAGCGCGCAGGTCGTCGGTCGGCGAGAGCGGGTTGATCTCCGACACGACGGGGTCGCCGTCATGCAGGTTGTAGGGGTTCGTCGGCGTCGAGGGCAGCGTGTTCACCATCTCGACGCCTTGGCCGTCGAACATGTTGGTGTAGACCGTCGCCAGGAAGTTCGTGCCCGGCGGCAGCGTGAAGGGGTCAACGACCGGTTGCCGGAAGAGGCTCTCGCCGGTCTCGATGAAGATGGTGTCGCCCTTCCTTGTGAAAGTCGAGGGCTTGGGCCGCGGCTGCGGGTACGGGTGGCAGTACGGGTAGTTTGTGGACGGGCCCGCGGGGCACTTCGGCGGCGGCTGCGCCAGCGTGGGCGACGGGGCGAGCAGGGCGAGCACGAGCGTCGAAACTTTGGTGAGACGACAGAGAGACTTCATCATCGAACCTCCTCCGACAGAGCGGCGACGCATCTTTACGGGCGGCGCGCAGGCGTGCGCGGCGCGGCGGCGATGGAAGGCCCGCGCCGCTTGAACGGCCCCGCAGGGGCCTTGCGCGACTCGACCCACGAGAGCCGCCTCACGATCCATTCGGGCTCGGTCTGCACGGGGACGGCGCCCCACAGTCCGACCGCCTCGTTGCCGTAGCGGACGAGGCCGAGCGAGCAATCTTCGCGCGCCGCGCCGTGTGCGTGGCCGTCCGCGTGTTTGCGCGCGGCGCGGTCGGCGAAGAGGCGCTCGCGCAGCGCGTTGACTACGTCGGGCCTGCCGGTGAGGAAGAGCCAGCCGGGGCCGACGCCCTGCTCCTCGGCGAAGGCGGCCAGGGCACGCGGCGTGTCGCGCTCGGGCTCGACGGTGAGTGAGTAGAGGAAGACCTCCCGGCCCGCACGGGCCCCGAGCAGACGTTGCACTTTGACGAGGTTGGCCGTCGAATGGTGCAGCGACTCGCCCGCGACGGACATGCAGTTGACGAGCACGGTCTTGCCCCGCAGCAGGTCGTTGTAAAAGAGGGCGCGCCTCCCCTCGTGCGTGTTCACGACGACGTTCGGGAAGTATTCGGCGTAAGGGCCGTTGCGGGGCGGCGCGCACTCGCACGAAGAGTCCTCCGCGCCGAGGGCCACGGCGGGCAGCGCGGCGGCGCTCGCCGCGAGTTGCGTCAACAATTTTCTTCTGTCGGTCATATCCGCACTCCTCATCTCTTCTCCTCCGGCGTCGCGCCGGGCGGTCGCTCTTCGAGAAAGACGGGCGTGTCGCCGGCCGGGCGCGGGCCGAGGAAGCCCTTGCCGGGCTCGACGATGTCCCAGCGGATCATCATCGAGTGGTCTTCGTGCACGACGTTATGGCAATGCATGACGTGCTTACCGAGGAAGTCTTTCCAGCGCATGAAGACCTTTATCTCGTCGCCGGGCAACAGCGTCGCAACGTCGCGGCGGGGGCCGCCCATGAAGACTTTGAGCGGCGGCTCATCGACGCCGAAGGCCGGCTTGAAGGTCTCGTTCGCGTCCTGAACGACGTTGTAAGGGTAGGGCTGGCCGTTGATTTCGAGGATGAGGAATTCGGTGAAGTGGCTGTGGATGGGGTGCGCCCAGTCGTTGCCAGCGTTGCGGAACGTCCAGATTTCGGCCGAGCCCTGCTCGATGCCGGCGTCAATGCGGTTCGGGTCGAAGACGCGGCCGTTGATTGTCCAGACGCCGCCGTCGTAGTCGAACTCCCAGAGGCGCTTGAACCTCACCTCGTCCAGTTCGATTTTCGGCAGCGGGCGGAAGAAGTCGGGGATGTCGGGAGAATCGGTGTCGGACTCGGAGACCACGTCGAAGCGGAGGATGCCGTCGCCGGGTTCGGGCAGCAGGCGGCCCGTGGGGCCACGGCCGTTGGTCTGCTCCAGCCGGTTGATGAGCGTGACGGAGTCGCCGACCTTATAGTCTTTGAAATCTAAGATGATATCCACGCGTTGCGCGACGCTGAGGTAGATGCTCTCGGCGTAGACGGGCTCGGGCTGGAAGTTGCCGTCGCCGGTGATGATGGTGAACAGCTTGCTGCTGCTCAAAAACAGTTGGTAGAAGCGCGACGGCCCGCCGTTCAGAATCCGGAAGCGGTACTTGCGGCGCTTGACCTTGAAGTGCGGGCGAATCTTCCGATTGACCGTCACCATGTCGCCGAGCCAGCCGTCGGTGACGAAGGGATTGAAGGCGACCTGCGCGGTGCCGTCGGGCTGCGCGGCGAAGAGTACGTCGTGGAGGAGCAGCGGCACGTCGTAATCGCCGCTCGGCAGATGCCACGCCGCGGGGTTGGGGTCTTTCTCGTCGCCGGAGTCCTGCTCGTCAAAGAGGAGGTAGAAACCGGCGAGGCCGGCGTAGACGTTGGCGGCGGTGAAGTCGAGCCGGTGGTCGTGATACCAGAGCGTGGTCAGCTTCTCGCGCGGGTCGCCGCCCGAGGGGAAGTTGCCGTAGTGGTGGTCCCAGAACTCGCCCGAGTCGATCCAGTCCTGCGGGTTGCCGTCCGACTCCGAGGCCGTGTGGCCGTTGTGGAGGTGGCTCGTCGTCGAGGGCAGCGCCCATGTGACTTTGCTCTGTCCGACCGGCGGCAATGTGTTGTAGCGACGGACGAGGGCGGGCTCGCCGTAGCGCGAGCGGTAGGTGGGCCCGGGCGTCGTGCCGTCGAAGCCCCACGACCAGCTCCCCTTGTCGTAGGGCGGGCGCGGGTGGTACTGCCACTGAATCTCCGTCTCGCGTATCTCGTAGAACTTCTTCGGCAGAAACTCCGCGTAGCGCTGGTGCGCGCGCGGGTCGGGCGGCGGGTCGAGCTTCGCCAACGGCTGCTTGACCGGCGGGACGAAGAGTTCGGCGACGAACGGCTCGGCGGCCGGGCTCGGCCGTGAGAGTAGTTGGTCGGGGAAGCCGTCGGGCGGGCAGAGATACTTCAACAGTTCCGCCTGCTTGTCCTGCTGCGCCGCCGCCTTGCGCGCGAAGACGCCCGCGCCGCCCGCAGCGAGTCCGAGCTTCAATGCGTCCCTTCTTTTCATCAGGGTCTCTCTCCTGTCCGTCCGCGTGTCAGTTTCTGCATGGAAGTCCTCCTCCTCGGCGCGCCTGCGACGCTCAGCGATTCGGCCCGGCCGCGGGCGCGGTGGCGCCGCCAACCGGTTCGAGCTCGACGGCCATGCGCCCGCGCCCCTGCCGACGGTAGAAGAGCTCGAAGGCGGGCGAGGCGACGAGCGTCGTCATGACGGCCATGACGACCATGATGGTGAAGAGCGTCGGCGTGATGACGCCGCGCTCCAGCCCGATGTTCAGGAGGATGAGTTCCATCAGCCCGCGCGCGTTCATCAGCGTGCCGATGGCGAGCGCCTCGCGGTTGTCCTCGCCGTTGAGGCGCGCGGCGAGCCAGCAGGCCACGCCCTTGCCGAAGCAGGCGATGAGCAGGATGAGCAGCGCGACGCCCCACAACTGCGGCGTGTCCACCAGCCCGATGCGCGTGTTCAACCCCGAGTAGACGAAGAAGAGCGGGAGCAGGAAGCTGGTCGTCAGCGGTTCGAGGTGGCGCTGTATCTCGCGCGCGAAGAGGCCGCGCGGCATGGCCGTGCCAAGGATGAAGGCGCCGAAGACCGCGTAGATGCCGATGGCGTCGGTCACCCACGCGGCGAGCATGAGCACCGTGAGGACGAAGGTGAGCACCGGCCCCGTGATGGCGCCGTCGCGCTCGACCCGGCCGCCGAGGCGGCGGAGCAACGCCCGGCCCGCCGTCAGCACGAAGGCGGCGTAGAGGATGCCGCCGCCGATGGCGAGGGCCGCGATGCTGGCGTCGCCCTTGAAGCTCGCCAGCACGACGGCGAGGATGCACCAGGCGGCGGCGTCGTCCATCGAGCCCGCGGCCAGCGCGAGCGTGCCGAGCGAAGTCCCCGTCAGGCCGCGCTCGTAGATGATGCGCGCGAGCATCGGGAAGGCCGTGATCGACATCGCCGCGCCGAGGAACAGTATCGCCTCCCAGCGGCCGACGCCCTGCGTGAAGAAGGTCTCGTCGCCGAGCAAGTAGAGCGCCAGCAGGCCGCCGAGGGCGAAGGGCGTGACGATGCCCGCCACCGAGACCGAGGCGGCGCTGCGCAGCCGCTTCCGGATCAAGTCCACGTCGAACTCGACGCCGACGAGGAACATGTAGAGCACGATCCCGATCTGCGCGACCGCGTAGGTGATGGTCAGCGAAGCCTTCGGGAAGACGTGCGCCTGCCACTGCGGGAACAGCAACCCGAACAGCGAAGGCCCCATCACGACCCCGGCGATCATCTCGCCGACCACCTGCGGCTGCCCGAACCTCCGCGCCACGAGCCCGACGATGCGGCAGACGGCGAGGATGAACGCCAGTTGGAAGAAGAAGTAAATCGAAAGTTCGAAGTTTGACATGGTCTCCTCCAGGTGCCGCAAGCCCGCCGCAGGGGGGGCGCGGCCTCTTTCACTCTCACGCCGCGCGGGCCGCCCGCCCCGGCCCTGGATGGCCGGTGCAGCGCGCCACGACGACGTTCACGTCATGGCCCATAAGACGCCTCAAGTTGAGGCCGGAAACCGTGAGTCCGCGACGAGCGCGACGAGCTGCGACTGGTGGCGCTGCTCGTGCGCGGACATGAAGCGCAGCAGGCCGGGCACGTCGTAGCGACCGAGCAAAGGGTGCTGGACGAACATCCCGCCGTAGTCGAGATCGTCGTTGGCGAGGATGACGGACTCCGTCTCGCGCAACGAGTCCGCGAGTTCGCGGCGGAGCTGCGCGCCGTCGCGCCCGCGGCGCGGCGTGGCCTGGAAGTGTGTCGGGCGCGTCCGCGTCATCGCCTTCCCTCTTACGGCAGCGCGTCGTCGATGTCGGGCGGCTTCGTGTTGACGTTCGACACGTCGCCGGAGTCGATCTGGATGCCGACGTAGGGCCGCCGCCGCGAGGTCGAGATCTGCGCCGAAGCCTGCATCATTCTCTCGACGCCGTCCTTCGTCCAGACGCCGAAGCCGGTGAAAGAGACCGTGTCGTACTCGCCCGCCTCGCCGCCCCCCGAGTCGGCGAAACCGACCCAGGCGAGGCTGTGCAGGCGGAACTTGCCCTGCTGGCTGTGGTTCTCGTACTCGAAGACGGCGTCGCGCCCCGCCGGGTCGTTCGGAATCTCGTAGCGGTAGGAGAAGCGCTCGCCGGTCGAAGAGATAATCTCGCTCCCCGCGCCCCGCTTGACGTAGTCCTTCGCCGCTGCGACCTCAAGGGCGTGCAGCCAGAGGAACGGGTCGAGTCTTGAGTTCGCGCCGATGGGGAAGCCGGTCGTCAGGTTCGGCTTCGGGAAGAGGAAGCCTTCGGGGTAGGGCACGAAGACCTCGCCCTTGAAGCGGAAGACCGTCGAGCCGCCCGCGCCCTTCTCCAGAAGAGCCGGGCCGCGGAAGTTGAAAGAGCTGCCCGGCGTGCGCGGCTCGACGCGGAGCAGCGCGAAGATCAAGTCCTGGTTGATGAACCCGCGGTGCAGTAGCTCGTTGACGAAGCGGCCCGTCCTCAAGTCCACAGCGCCGACCGAGAGGTCGAACGGGTCGTCGATGATGGCGAGGTCGTCGAGCGAGTAGGTGCGAAGAGGAAAGCGCAGGAACTCGTCGAAGCCGACCGGGCCGGGGTAGAGGCGTCCGGGGAAGACGGCCGTGATGGGCGAGGGCTCAAGCTCCGCCATCATGCCGCCCGGGGCGACGGCCGAGACGGCGACGGGGACGGTGTTGCCCGAACGCACGCCGAACTGTAGGAGCAGGCGGCCAAGCAGGTGCGAGCGGCCGGTGGCGCGGCCTCCGAGCTGCGGCGCGTGCAGCGTGAACGCGTCGCCGAAGCTGCTGTTGTGTGTGAAGAGCGTCAACTCCTGAATGGTGTTGAAGGGGATGTCGGGGCATTCGCCGCCGCGCGCCGGCTCCCTCGTGCTCAGGTGGAGGTGCGGGTGCATGACCGTGCCGGCGGCCGGGATGGTGGCGAATTGTCCCGAGGGGCCGACGAAGTTGAGCGGCCAGACCACGGGGCCGACCGGCGCGAACATCGACCCATAGAAGGTGAAGTCGAGCAGGCCGTCCTCGCGCTGGTCGAAGCGCGCCCACGCCGAGCCGTAATACTGCTGCGACGACTCGTTCTTGAAGGTGATCGGCACGCGGGGCCAATTCGGGTTCGAGCCGACGAGCGCGAAGAGCGCCGTGCTGCTGTAACCGGCGTAGACGGCCAGCTCGGAGACTTCGCCGGTAACGAGATTCAACTTGCCCGAGGAGGCGAGGCCGGGCGCTTCGTCTACGCGCGCCTGCCGGAACCACATCTTGAAGAATTGCGGGGTCGTCAGGACGGCGTCGTCGCCGGCGAACCCGCCCTCGAAGTGAATCTCGAAGCGCGTGACGTTATTCTCGGGCGGCGTGAAGCGGAGGCGGAGGTTGCCGGTGAGGTGGCTGTCAACCAGCGCCAGCCCGCCGAAGAGCCAGTTGCCGCAACCGCCGAACTGGACGCCCTGCGGGTCGCGGCAGTTGGCCGCGCCGATGCCGTCGCCGAAGTAGCTAGCGGCCTTGCTGAGCGGCAGGATTTGTTCGAGGCCGGGCGGGAGCCTGAGCGGCGCCGGAGCCTCGCCCTCCGGCGACCCCAGCGCCTCCCAGCCCGTGGACGGCTGCGATCCATCCAACGCGACCGCGGCGGAGTCGGAGCCCCCCAGCGCCGGTTCGTCCGCGCCGCCGCCGTCGGACGCCTGAGGGACGGGCGGCGGGAGCGGCAGGTCATTCAACGTCCAGCACGGGCCTCCGGCCTGCCGGTAGGCGGCGACGGGGTCAACCTGGCACACGTCGCCGATGCTGACCTGCGGGAAGTCGGCCCCGTAGTTGACGCTCAGGAAGTGAAGTATCTCGTTGGCGATGAGCGCGTGGCCGGTCGCGCCGGGGTAGTAGCCGTTGAGCGAGTAGAAGCCGCCGAGATACTCGCCCGTCATCGTCCGCGTGCCCGCGTTGAAGCCCTGCGCGGCGAGCCGTCGGAAGAGCGCGTAGAGGTCGAAGGCGAGCGCGCCGTGCTCGCGCGCCGCCGCCGCGATGGCCTCGTTCAACTCCTCGACGCCGCGGCTGATCTGCCGCGCGACTTCGCCGTCGAGGGTCGCGTTCTCGGGCAGAGGCCCGACCGCCTGTCCGAAGAGTTGGAAGCTGATCTCGTTGAGGCCGTGCGCGGTGATGAACACGTCGCCGCGCAGGCCGTAGAGGTTGACGAGCACGGCGGGCTCGACTTTGAGGATGCGAGCCGCCGTGTCGAGCGTTGAGAAGTATGCGGTGTCGAACGGGTCGGGAATGTTGAGGGCCAGCACCTCCGCTCCCGTCCCGCGCAGCGACGAGAGGAGGCGCGCGTAGTCGGAGCGGAAGGCATCCACGCCGGGGAGCAGTCCCGCGTCGCCCGCGACGGCGGCTTCGAGCGCCTCGTGAAAGCCCAGCTCGACGAGCGCGAAGGTCGGTCGGCACGAGAGTGCGTATTCGAGCTGCGTTGGCGGTGGCTCCTTGTCGCCGCGCGCGAAGTGGAGCACGCCGAGCGCGAGGTTGAGCGCCGTCAGCTTGTGGCTGTCGCGGCGGACGAGCGGCTGCGCCGGGCGCAAGTGTAGCGCCTCGCTCAGCCTGAGCCCGGGCACGGAGAGGTTGCGGATGGGCACGGGCGGGATGCTCTCGAAGACGCTGTCCTGCGGCGGCTGCGGAACGAGCACGGGCGTCTCCGCGAAGCCGACGGGGTAGCAGATGCCCGGTGCTTGAATTAGAGGCTGCGGGAAGTCCGCCCCCATCTGCCGCGCCATCTGCGCCGGGAAGCTCTCGCGCTGCGTCTCGTCGCTCAGCGTGAAGTCGCCCATGCCGGCGGCCAGCCCTTCGCCGAGCACGACGAAGGAACTAGTGTTGAGGCGTCCGCTGTTGACCCTGTAAGCGGGGCGCGCGGAAGGGATGGGACGAGAGAAGGGGTCACGATGCCCGCCGACGCCCGCCGTCGAAGCCGCGCCTGCGCTCGCAGTCGAACCCGCGGGCTCGCCTTGTCCTGACGACGCGGAGGCGTCAGCGCGCCGGGGCGCGAAACGGCCGTGGATGGGAGAGAAGGTGCCGCACAGCATGCCGACGACCTCGCGCTGGGTTCGGTCGCCGACCCTGAAGAAGTTTCGGACGGGCTCGTCGAGTTCGGCCTCGGCGGCGCGCGTGACGTGCTCGAAGCGCGCGGCGGCGCGCCCCGGCGTGAAGACCCCGGCCAACTGCCGAAGGCCGAACAGCGTGCTCGCCCACGAGAAGCCGAGCATCGACTTGAACATCTCGCGCATGCCACCGCCCCGCGGCCGCGCCCGTTCATCTGTTCTATTCATAGCTGTTCGGGGTCTGCGGCTGAGGCCCCACCTCCGCGATGTCGGTCTCCGTAAGAGGCCGGAAATGGCTTTCGTCCCGCCGCGGCGTCAGCGAGCCGGCTCGGGCTCGAACGAGGCGTGAAAGCCAAGGTGAATCGGCGACTCCAAGTGGAGCGAGGCGACGGGCCCCGCCGCCACGTCGAAGGCGTCGAAGACGGCGAAGGCACTCTCCGCGCGCCGCGCGTCGAACGTCTGGCAGATGACGAACCCACCGCCCTCTTCGTTGGCGACGAAGACCGGCTCGCCGCCGAGATACTGGAAGGGCGGCGACTGGTACACGTCGAGCGCGCCGCTCCAGTTGGCGCGGACGAGTTGGTCGAAGAACTTGCGCCCGCACCGCCCCGTCGCGGAGATGCCGAGCATCCAGAAGTCCTCGTAAGGGAGCGTCGCACGGCGCGGGTCTATCGAGGGGAAGTCGGGCGCGAGCGTGTAATCAAGCTCACGCCGCGCGACCAGCTCGCCGGTCGCCGGCCGGACGACGAAGCGGACGGGCCGCCCCTCGCACACGTCCGTGAAGAGGTCGGGCATGACCTGGTACTGGTCGTAGATGGGGCGTTCGAGTTCGAGCACGTCCACGTTGAGGAGGCCGCCCTCCTCGAAGCAGTTAACGAGGTGCAGGCAGTGGCGCGAGCCGACGCGGATGCGTGCGACCTCCGCGCCCGTGTCGCGCGCGGCGATGAGCAGGAGGCTGCCCCGCTCGGGCTCCCAGCGGAGCGAGTCCAACAGCGTGCGCCCCTCGACGACGAACGACTTCATATCGAGGAGGTTGGGGCTGAGGTAGAAGAGGGCGTAAGTCTGACTGAGCCCGAAGTCGTGCATCGAGCACGGGTAGTCGAGCGCGAGCCGGCGGCGGTAGACGAGGCGCGCGTCCCGGTCGAAGCGGTAGAGGTGGAGCAGCGGCTCGCGCGCCGAGAAGGCCACGCCGAAGTTGAACAGCTCGCCCGTCGCGCGGTCGAGCTTTGGGTGGGCGGCGAAGGGGCTCACGTCATTGAGCGCGCCGCCGAAGTTGAACTCGCCGCGCGTCTCAAGCGTCGAGGGGTCGAGTTCGACCGGCAGTCCCTGCTCGCCGAACGCGAGGAGGCGGCCGGCGAAGGTGTAGGCGCTCACGTTGAGCGGCGATTCGAGCATGATCCTGCGCTTGAGCAGGTCGGACTCGAAGGTGGTGCCGAAGGCGCGAAAGAGGGGGCGGCCCGCCTCCTCCTCGGCGGCGAGCTTCGCGCCGCGCACGAAGCGGGCGGTGAAGCGCACGCCCTCGCCTTCGTCGCTGCCGAAGCGCAGCGAACAGACCATCCCGTCGCCGTCGAGCCAGTGGCGATAGCGCAGGCCGCCGCGCGAGAAACGCGCCGGGCCGTTGAGGTAGTACGTCCCGCGCAGGGTGCGCGGCACGCGCCCCTCGACCCGGCGCACGTCGTAAGACGCCTCTTCCGGGGCGGCCTCAAAGGCCCTCTCGATGAGCGGGGCGTGGTCGTGCATCAATCACCTCCGACGCCCGCCAGGAACTCCTCGTCCTCGGCGGCGCGCTCGCCCTGCCCCTCGACGAGCCGGGTCAGGACATGCGGGTCGAGCATCCACGGATACTCTTCGGCCGAGCCCTGACAGGCGCGCCACGTCTCGCGTATCTCCTCGGGGTCGAAGCGCAGCCGCTCGATGTCGAGACGCTCGACGAACAAGCGGTTGGTGAGCGCGCGCACGTCGCCGAGCACCGAGGCGCAGATCTGCGCGGCCATGTAGCGCGCCAGCTCGCGGAGGTTCGAGAGCTGACCGTCGAGCACGCGGCGCGCCTCCTCGACCGAGACGCCGACTTTGTAGAAGGTCTTCTCGGCGTCGGCGAGCGGCTTGATGTCCGTGAAGTCGAAGTGGAAGACCTCGGCGGGCGGCGTGCGGCTCGACTTCTTCCACTGGAAGAAGTCACTGATGAAGGTCTGCAAGCCCCGGTTGACGCGGCCGAGCTGCGCGAAGCGGCTGGCGAAGGCGGCAAGGAACCGCCGGTCGGTGAACAGGTCGTTGATGAAGGGGAAGACGTAGAAGCCGAAGTAGATCGCCAGCTCCCACGTGTACTTCAGGCTGAACGCCTCCTGGTCGCCGAGCGCGTCGTAGCTGACGACGTAGGTCGGGACGTAAGCCTCGTAGACGGCCTCCATCAACTGCTCGTAGAGGCGGCACTTCTCCGCCAGCTCCCGGTCGTCCTCGATCTGGATGATGTCGGTGATGAAGGTGTTGTAGAGCGCGATGAGGTCGCCGCCGGGGCTGTAGAGCGGGTCGGTGAAGCGGCCGGCCTCGCCCGCGATGGCCCAGCGCGCAGGGCTGAGGGTCTGCGCGCAGTCGTGCGCGAAGTCCTTCAGGGCCGTGTGGTGGAGCACGCGCCGGTAGGGCAGGTCGCGCGCGAAGAGCGGGAACTCTTCGCAGACCCAGTCGATGAGCTTGTCGAGCGTGTCGATGCGCTCGCGCGGGACGCACTGGCGGTCGTAGACGAGGCCGAGGCTCGTCTTGCCGTGGAGCGGGATGACCCAGAACCAGAGCCCTTCGGCGCAGAAGTGGTTCGTCGCCTGCCACGCGGGCGTGTGGCCGAGCGCGGCGCGGTCGGGGCGCGTGCGAATCTGCTGCGGGGTGAGGCTGGTCAGCTTCTCGATGTCTAAAAGGCCCTCGACCCAGAAGAAGTGCGTGCCGTGGCGAATCCGCCCCTCGCGCGCGAGCCCCAGACGCTTGGCGAGGAAACGACCGCGACCCGAGGTGTCAACGACCCAGCGCGCTGTGCCCCGCACCTCTTGTCCGTCAGCCTTGAAGGAGAACGCGTGCGGGCCGCCCTCGTCGGAGAGGGCCACGTCGAGGTCGGTCGCCGGCGCGTGGAACGTGAAGTTCGAGTTTGCGAGGTTGACCTCCAGCAAAGCGCCCTCGAACTTGTTCCGGTCGAGCTGGTAGGCGTTGATGTTCGAGAGCTTGCGGATGTAGGACTGGCTGTAGTGCTCGTAGCAGTCGTTAGCCTGCCCCTCGGTCTTCCAGTAGAAGCGCAGGTTGTACTTGATGTAATGCTTCTGCATCAGGTGCTCCTCCATGTCGAGCACCCGCGCGTAGTAGTAGGCCGAGAGTTGCACGGTCGCCTCGCCGACCTTCTGCTTCGGGGGGGGAAACTCCGCGCGCCGGTCAACGAGGAGGATGCGCTTGTCCGTCTGAAGCAGCAGTTGGCGAGCCAGCGTGAGCCCGGCCAACCCCGCGCCGATGATGAGAACATCGTATTGATTATCGGTGTCCATATCGGTTCCCTTCTCTGTTCATCGTGCTCGCCCGCCGGCTCCGCATCAGCCGGAGACATGCTCGGCCGCCCGGCCCTTGACCTTCGTGGGCGGGAGCTGCATGTCGGGGAAGATGCAGTGGCTCTTGGCGCAGTCGTGGTAGACGGCGTCCTCGAAGCCGTGCGCGATGAGGCGCGTGATCGCATCCTGACCGAAGTTGAGCATGCCGAGCGGCCCGCCGAGGTCGCCCTTCGGGTGATAGCGATGGATGGTCAGCTTCCGGTACTGCCGGCCCGCGCGGAGGCGGCTCTCGATCTGTGCGGCCACACGGATGAAGGCCGTGATGTCCGCGCCGCTGAGCTGTTCGACCCCCTCCCGCGCCGCCCTTTCGAGTGTGTTCAGCCCCTCGTTGATCCAGGCGGCGGTGTCGATGTCCTCGTTCATCTTCGTGGCGAGCATGATGGTGTAGAGGCGGTCAAAGGTATCGACGGAGTTCATCAACCGGCTGAGCGGGATGTTCGACACGTCCGGGTCGAGGTAGATGACGTGCAGCGTCGTCGCCCCGGCCTCGATGGCGCACTTGAGCGGTGTGTTCATCACCGCCCCGCCGTCCACGTAGACGTACTTGCCGATCCTGACCGGCGGGAAGATGCCGGGAATGGCGGCCGAGGCCATAATCATCTGCAACCCGAACTCCTCGTCCGCCACGTCCCGGTTCTCGAACGTCTTCACCTCGCCCGTCTCCCAGTTCGTCGCCACGACCCGCAGTTGCCTGTCCGAGTAGCGGATGGCCTCCGACCGGATGGTTCGCCGCAGCATCTCGCGGAAGGGATCGACCGAGATGAGGGCGCTCATGTCAACGAACTGGAGCGCGCGGGAGGCGAGGCTGCCCTGCCCCAGCATCGCGTTGATGCTGCGTCGGAGCACGCTGCTCGTGTAGAAGCTGATGTCGCCCCCCAGCCGCTCGAACGGCGCGAGCGGGTGTGTGTAGCAGGTCGGGTCGAAGAGCCGCAGCACGTTGCCGCGGAACCTGAAGACGCCGTTGCCGCAACTCCGCTCGTTGTCGGCCACCTCGTCGAGCCAGACGCTCTCCAGCAGGTCGGCCGTACGCGCGCTCGGCTCGCCCGGGCGCGAGACCATGATTGACGCGTTGAAGGAGCCGACCGACGTGCCGGTGAAGACTCCCGGCTCGATGGGCCGATAGCCGATGCTCGTCACCTCGCCGCCGAGCAGCGCCTTCATCACGCCGACTTCGTAGGCGCCGTAGGCTCCGCCGCCCGAGAGGATGACCGCCTGATTTTCGTCAACAGCTATCATCGGCTCGCGCTACGTGTTCCAGCCCGTGCCGGCCGCCTTCGGCAACGACTCGGGGTCGAGCCAGTCGGCGACCCGCCGCCACGTCAGCAACGCCCCCGTCAACATCTGGTAGTGCTGCATGAAGTGCTGCACCAGAAAGTCCCTCTCAAGCTGCTCGCGCGAGATGCAGAGCGCCTCGGCGGCCAATCCGCCCGTCAACTGGTTCGCCAGCGTGACGTAGGCGTTGATGGGGTCGAAGGGGCCGATGCGCGGCGAGACGCGTTCGAGTGCGCTGCGCAGCGGCCCGAAAAAGGTCGAGACCAGCCCGAACGAGAAGAGGTCGGCGGCGCCGAAGCCGAGGCCGACGGGGTCGAGCGTGGCGTTGACGATGCGGTCGGGGCGGTTGACGACGAAGGTGAGACGCGCGCGCGTCTCGCCGCTCGCGAGAACGTGGAAGTGTATAAGCTCGATGGCCGCCTCGAACTCTCCCGGCCCGTAGGCCAGCATCCCCTCGCGGGCGTTGCGGACGAAGGCGTAGCCGAAGCCGTAGCGGCCGAGCACGCCCGGGTCGGGGTCGTCCTCGTTGAGCACGAAGTCTGGGCTGACGACGAGGTACGACTCCTCGACGAGCGGGACGACGAGCTGCGCCCGGTCGGAGCCGAGCAGGCGAAACGCCATGTTGAAGTTGAAGATGCGGACCTTGAGGACGATCCACTCGTACCGCTCGTACAGCTCGCGCAGATCGACGATGGCCCACTCCTCGCGCTGGTGGAACTTGCCGACCGCGCCCGTCCCGCGCAGCTTGTAGTAGTGCTGCGTGAAGCCGAAGCCGATGTCGCTCGACTCGCGCCGCGTGCACCAGCTCAACCGGGGCGAGTACGCCTCGTGCGCGCGCGCATCCTCATCCGAGATGTAAGCCTGCGGCTGGCGGTAGTCGCTGATGCGCATGAAGTAGCGCAGCACAAACTCGCGGAACTCGTCGCGCACGAGCGCCGCCCCCGCACGCTTCGGCCGGTCGAAGAGCGAGTGATCGACCGTGCCCATGACGGGCATCACCCGCCCGCCGCCGAACTCGATCCGGTCGTAGAAGGCGAAGCTCTCGTCCGAAGGGTTGAATTCGCGCACGACCTCGAAGCGCTCGGCGAACGTCCCCGCGGCGTCGGCCGCCTCGAACCAGCGCCGCAGCGCGCGGCCGTCGGCCAGCGCCGGCTCGACTGCGTCGAGCACTCGCAAGTCATCTTCACGGATGACGGCGCTTCCCTCTTCGTCGAAGCGGAAGCGTATGTTGCGCTCGTCGGTCAAGGCAGTTAACCCCCCGCCTACAGATTCCAAAGTCTGACGCTCCCGTCGCCGCCGGCCGCCGCCAGCGTCCGCCCGTCGGGCGAGAAGGCCACGTAGTGGACGGGAGCGTCGTCAATCTTCAACACGCGCTGCTCCTTCGCCTGCGCCACGTCCCAGAGTTTGACCGTCCCGTCGTAGCCGGCCGAGGCCAACGTCGCGCCGTCGGGCGAGAAGGCCACGCAGACGACCCAGCCGTCGTGCCCCTTGAGCTTCTTGCGCAGCCGTCCCTTCCCCAAGTCCCAGAGGATGACGGTCGAGTCCTCGCTGCCGGAGGCCAGCGTCGCGCCGTCGGGCGAGAAGGCGACCGAGAAGACGAGCTTGGCGTGTGCGCGGAAGGTCTTCTGCTCCTCGCCCGTCTCGGCGTCCCACAGGATGACGGCCGCGTCGCTCGCGCCGGTCGCCACCCTCTTTCCGTCGGGCGAGAAGGCGACGCCCCACACGCCGACGGGGAGTTTGCTCGGCGTGTCGTCGTGCCCCTTCAGCGTGACCAGCGTGTCGCCCGTCTCGGCGTCCCACACGCGCGCCGTCAGGTCGAGACTGGCCGTGGCGATCCACTTCCCGTCCGGCGAGAAGGTGACGACCGGAACCCAGCCCTCGTGGCCGACGAGTTCAAGCTTCGGGTCGAGCGCGCCGTCCGCGACCGCGAGGACTTCGACGTTGTTGGCGTGATGCCCTCGTGCGAGCAAGCCGCCGCTCGGCGAGAAGGCCACGGAGGTCACTTCGCGGGGCACGCCCTCGACTATCGCACGGTTGACGATGCGCTCCGCGCGCGTGCGCGCGTCCCACAGCTTGACGGTCGCGTCAGCGCCCCCCGAGGCGAACGTGAGCCCGTCGGGCGAGAAGGCGACGGAGTTGACCTGCTTGTCGTGAGCCAGGATGGTCGCCCTCAAAGAGCCGGGCTCCGCCTTCACGTCTTCGCCACCCGGCTCTTCATATTCGACGCCGATGCCCTTCGCACTCCCCGCGTCTGCGCCCGCGCCCACGTCTTCCCCCAAGCCGGCCACGATGCTGACGCCCGCGTCCGCGCCGCCGCTCGCATCTGTACCTGTCCCCGTGCTTGCACCTGTGCCCGTGCTTATAGCGGTCGCTGCGCCTGTAGCTGTGGCCGCGCCCGAGTCCGACGGCGGCTGACCGTTGCCGTTGCCGCGGTTCTTAAGTTCGTCCCTGATCTGTTCGAGGACGCTGATCTGCTTCTCCTCGTACTTGAACTTCTCGCGCGGATAGCGGTCTAAGACTTCGTAGTAGACCCGCAGGTACTTCTTGTCCTCGTGCGGCAGTTCCCGCAGCACGAGGTGCCCGTCGCGCTCCTCGACGTAGTGCCCTCCGCCGTACTTGCGCCACTTCGCCGACACCTGCACCTCTCCCCGCTGCAACTGCTGGATGAACTCGGCGACCTTCCAGGCGGTGAAGGCCGCTCCGTCCATGTTCTCCGAGACCAGGTCTTCCTGTTCGGGGAAGGCGTGCTCGTACTCCCGCTTGACGAAGAGCACCTTGTAGCGAATCAGCTTCAGCATGTCGTCGCGCAAGTCCCTGTCCATCTTCGTCTCCTTTAACTGTCCGTCGGCCGTCTGCGTGCGTCGGGGCGCAGCCGCATGATTGACGGGCGGCGGCGCCGTCGGTTCCGGCGCGGGGGGAGGTGAAGCGGCCGGCCCGCGTCCCGCTCCTTCGCCCGACGGGCGGGTCATGCCGTGGACGAAGCGGCCGACGACGGCGTCTATCAAACGTCCGGCCGAGAGTTGCTGGCCGAGCACCTCCATGCTCGAAGCGAGGGACTCGGCGGGCCGCAGCATCATGCGGATGAAGCCTCTTCTCATCGCGCGTCCACGGCCGCCGCCATCTCCAGACAGGCGACGAGTTCGTGGAGCGGCCGATGGCGGAAGAGCCCCTCAAGATGACCGTGCTCCTTCAACACAGGGTAGTAACGCCGCACCGCCTCGTCGGCCGGACGACCGATGCGCGCCTCCCACAACTCGCCGAGGCTCGCGTCCGTGGGGCGATGCCGGCACAACGCATCTATGCTCTCGTCGTCCGGCGACGAGTCGCGCCAGACGACGACGGCCGAGCAGAGGCCGTTCGTGAAGGCGTCGCCTTCGTCGAGTTCGCGTGCGTGCCGCAGCAGGAGGGATTCGAGCAGTTCCGGATGCCTTATGTTGACGAGCACGAAGGCCCACGACAGACCGGCCAGCGCATTCACCCGCCCCGTCTCGTGCGGGGGCTCGCGGCGCGCCTCCTCGACGGCACGGCCGAGCGCTCCGCCGTCGGGCAGGAAGTTGGTCGGCGCGAAATAGATGCCGCGCCCGACGCCGTGCCAGAAGTAGCCGACCAGTTCTTCGTCCATCGCGGCGAGGCAGCGGTCGATGCCCGGCAGCAGTTGCGGATGGAGGTTGCGCGCCGCGAGACCCAGCGCCTCAAAGGCCGCCTCCGCGTAGCCTTCCCGCGAGCCGCCGCGGCAGAGCGCGAAGAACTCTTCGAGCGCGCGCCGAAACTCAGCCCCGTCGCTGCGCGGCGTGAGACGTTCCAGACACCTCGCCGCAAAAGAGAGCCCCGCGCCCGCGTGCAGCGCGATCAGGCACGACGACGGCAGAGTCTCGCCGCGCGCGTCGAACTCTTCACCCCGGCGCGACTCTGCGTAGAGATGTCCGACTCCCTCCGTCGCCCACACCGAGCGGTAGGGGCCGAGCGACGAAGCGCGTGCGACGAGTTCGTCGAGCGCCGGCGGGGGCGGGCGCGGGGGTCAGCGGGCGGGGTGCGGGGGGGGGGAGGTGTTTGGAGCTTGGCGG
>CAXTSK010000017.1:15167-22477 GCA_964246655.1 uncultured Pyrinomonadaceae bacterium | reverse complement strand
CCTGCGTCCGAAGACGAGAACCCTTCTGCTCAGCCTGTGCCTCTTGTCTCTGGTCGCGTCAGCGGCTTACGCCGTCCGCGCGCAGAAGCAGAACGATGAGGACGAGGTCGTCCGCGTGAACGCAGACCTCGTCGTCCTCAACGTGACGGTGACGGACGCGGGCGGCGAGTACGTGCACAAGCTCTCGCACAAGGACTTCAAAGTTCTTGAGGACGGGGTTGAGCAGCGCGTCACGCTCTTCTCCGTCGAGGAGACGCCGTTCGCGGCGGCCATCCTTTTGGATACTTCCGGGAGCATGGAGAGCCGTCTGACGCTCGCGCGCGCCGCTGCCGTGCGCTTCCTCGACGGGCTGCGCGAGGAGGACGTGGCGTCGGTCTATCACTTCGACTCGAAGGTGGAGCAGTTATCGGACTTCAGGCCCGGGCGCGACCTCCCGCCCGTCGCCTACGACCTGAGCTCGAAGGGGATGACTGCGCTCAACGACGCCGTGCTGCAAGCCGCGAAAGACCTCTCCAAGCGGCCCGAGAAGCGCAGGGCGATCATCGTCCTCTCCGACGGCGCCGACACGAAGAGCGGTGCCTCCCCGGATAAGGCGCTCAACGCCGCGCTCGAAGCCAACGCGACCATCTACACCGTAGACATGTCCGACCCGCAGATGAATCCGGCCGAGCGCATATCAGCGTCAGGCACTTTGAAAACTTACGCTAACAAGAGCGGCGGCCGGTTCGTGTCGAAGCCGGGCGGACGCGCGCTCGACGAGGCTTTCAGGGAGATCCTTCAGGAGTTGAGCAACCAGTACACCATCGGCTACCGCCCGAGCAACACTGCGAGGGACGGCCGCTGGCGCGCCATACAGTTGAAGCTCTCGCGGCCGGAGTTCAGCGCTCGCACGCGCAACGGCTACCGCGCGCCAAAGGGTTAGGGCGAGCGAGTTCAGAGATTACTCGAACAGATTTTTCTTATAGCTTCAACCCGGGCCGCGGCTCTTCGGACTTTGGCACGGGTCGTTTTCGGCGGGAGGTTTTTCAGAGGCTCGTTGCGTTTCGGGACTTCTCGGCGTGGCGCTCGAAGGCGAGTTCGACCAGTCGGTCGATGACCTGTGTGAAGGGCACGCCGGAGGCTTCCCACATCTGCGGGAAGCCTGACACGTCCGTGAGGCCGGGGATCGTATTCAGCTCGTTGACGAGGAGTTTGTTGTTGTCCCTTCTCAGGAAGAAGTCCACACGCGCAAAGCCCGCGCCGTCCACGGCCTTGAAGGCGCGCACCCCCAACTCCCGTATGCGCCGGGTCAGCCGCTTCGGGATGGGCGCGGGGACGACGAACTCGACGTGCCCCGTGCTCGAATACTTCTCTGTGTAGTCCAGGAACTTTGCCTGCTCGTCGTGGACGACGTACTCGCCCGGCAGACTCGCCTCGGGCTCGTCGTTCCCCATCACCGCGCACTCTATCTCGCGCGCATCCAGGCCCTCCTCGACAATAATCTTCCTGTCGTAACGCGCCGCGAGGTTGACGGCCTTGACCAGCGTCCCCTCGTCGTCCGCGCGTGACACGCCGACGGAGGAGCCCAGGTTCGCAGGCTTAACGAAGCAGGGGTAGCCGATTTCGCGCTCGATGCGTTCGCGGATTTCCGAAGGCTTCGCCTCCCAGTCGCGCCGCAGGAACCATTCGTATTTGCAGACGGGCAGCCCCGCGTGTCGGAAGAGGGTCTTCATCGCCACCTTGTCCATCCCTGTGCTCGACGCGAGCACGCCGCAGCCGACGTAAGGGATGCCTGCCATCTCAAGCAGACCTTGTATCGTCCCGTCCTCGCCATAGGTTCCGTGCAGGACTGGGAAGACTACGTCGAGCCTCTGGTCGCCCGCGCCCTCGCCCTCCTGCCGTAGGAAGCCGCCGCGCGAAGGGTCTACGACGAGAGCCGTACTGCCGTCGTCGCCGCCCGCGTAATTCGAGAGCCTGAGTTGTGCAGTCTCCGGCAGAAGCGAGGCCGATTCGGCCCGCGAGAGCCAGCGACCCTCCCGTGTAATTGCGACCGGGATGACCTCGTACTTTTCCGTGTCAACGGCTTCGATGACCGAGCGCGCCGAGCGCACTGATACCTCGTGCTCGCCCGAACGGCCGCCGTAGATGACCCCGATCCGAATCTTTGTCGTCATGTTGAAAGTCGCAGTCCTAACAATTTAGCCCAAAGCGTGCCGGCAGAGCAGCTTCGGGCTCCCGAGTTGAGGTATCACCGCAGCACCCCACGACCCTTAAAGTATAGACTTGCCGAGGGCCGAAAGTATCAGCTCGACGCCCAGTTCGGCCGTGCGGTTGTTGATGTCAAGCGCGGTGTTTATCTCGACCACTTCGAGCGAGAGCGCGCCGCCGGCCTCGGCAATCTTCTCCATCGCGAGGTGCGCCTCCCTGTAGGTGAGCCCGCCGCGGACGACCGTGCCCGACCCGGGCGCGTCGCCGGGGTCGAGCGCGTCCACGTCGAGCGTCACATGATAACCGGCCGGCGCCTGCGAGGCGATGTGGACTGCCTCATCCACGCAGGCGGACATCCCGCGTTCGTCTATCTCGCGCATGGTGAAGAAGCGAAGCCCGAGCCGCCGTATCAGCTCGCGCTCGCCGGGGTCAACGTCGCGCGCGCCGATGTGCGCGCAGAAGCGCGGGTCGAGCTTGGGCGAGAAGCCCTCGATGCCGGTCAGCTCCGGCGCACCGTAGCCGAGGAGGACTGCGAGCGGCATCCCGTGGATGTTCCCCGAAGGGGTCGTCTCGGGCGTGTTCATGTCGGCGTGCGCGTCGAACCAAATGAGGCCGACGGGCTCGTTGCGCCGTCTGTAGAATGAGGCCACGCCGGAGACCGAGCCGATGGCGATGGAGTGGTCGCCGCCGAGAACAATCGGCAGTTCACCCGACTCAAGCGCCCCGCGCACGTCGGCCGCGAGCAGTTCGCATGCGGCCTTGATTTCGTCGAGGTAGCGGAGTTTTACGCCCGCGGGCGGCGGCTCTGCCGGGCTGTCCATGTGCAGGTCGCCCCTGTCCCGAACCTCGTAGCCGAGCCCCTCGACACGCTGCCTTAGACCCGCGACGCGCATCGCCCTCGGCCCCAGATCCACGCCCGCGATACTCGCCCCGAAGCCGCACGGCGCGCCTATGATGCACGCGCGCCTTCCCTCCCCCGGGAGACGCCCTGTGTCCGCCAAACTCTGCTGTTCGAGCAGCCTGCTCATATTTCCTTCAGCCAAACGTTATCGGTCGCGCGTCAGCCGCCGAGGTTGAGGTTGAAGCCGCCGCCGCCGCCACCACCCTGCGACGGGAAGAAGGGCTTGAGCAGACCTGCGAGCGCCGCAAGGTTCCGCGTCTGGATCAGAATCTCGCCCGGGCCTGAGAACTCCGCGACCACGCCTTCGCCGCTGACCATGCTGCGGAAGAAGCCCGCCGCGGCCTTGCGCAGAGTGTACTGCGTCGTCCCCTCCCAGGCGACGAGGTGCCCCGTGTCCACCACGTAACGCTCGCCCGCGGCAAGACGCTTGCGGTGTATCGCGCCAAACGAAGAGAGCAGCAGCAGTCCCGTCCCGCTCACCTGCAAGACGAACAACCCCTCGCCGCCGAAGAAGGTCTTGGCGCCGCCCCAGCGCGTATCGACGTTCAGCCCGGCGTCGCCCGCGAGGTACGAGCTGGACTGGACGTAGAAGAGCTGATTGCTCATCTCGATGGCGGCGATGTCGCCGGGGCTGCCCGGGGCGAAGGTGACTTCGCCGGGGCCGCCGCGCGCCGTGAAGGTCGAGACGAAGGCCGACTCGCCGCCGACGGCGCGCTTGAAGGCGCCCATCAGCCCGCCCTTCATCTGCGACTGCAACTCGACGTTCGCAGACATCGAGACCATCGCGCCCGCCTCGGCCTGTATCGACTGCTCGGCCGCGAGTTGGACGACGGCGAGCGCGAACGAAGGCTGGTGCAGTATCTCGTAAGAGTAGCCGCGACCCTGGCCGCGCGCGTCGTCGTCGATCCTGATTCCGCTCCCGCCCGGGGCGGCCTGGTACTGCAGCTGCGGCGGCGGCGGGGTCTCGGCCGCAGCGACGGTGGCACCGCAGGCGCCGCAGAATTTCGCGCCGGGCACGAGGCCCGCGCCGCAAGTAGGACAGTTCATACGCTCTCCCCTTCCGCCCTCTCCACGATAATCCTCACGGCCTCCTCGGGCGTGCTGACGAAGTTGAGGAGGGCCACATCTCGCTCGCTCACGACGAGGTTCTCCTTGAAAGACTGGATGACCCTCTGCCAGAAGTCGCCGAGCAGCACGAGCGGGCGCGGCTCGATGACTCTCGTCTGGAGTTTGTTCCAGACGAGCGAGAGTTCGGTCACGGTGCCTGCGCCGCCGCGCAACGCAATGAAGCCGACCGAGCGCTCGATGAGATTTTGCAGCCGCTCGTAGAAGTGCGCGCTCGCGACCTTCTCCGTCAGGTAACGGTTCGGCTCGGACTTGAACTGGTTCATGACGATGCCGAGCACGCGCCCGCCGCGCTCGTGCGCCCCGCGGCTCGCGCCCTCCATCACGCCGAGGTAGCCGCCTGTGCAGATGGTGTAACCGCGTTCCGCTAAGAGCTGCCCCAGCCTCACGGCCTGCCGGTACTCCTCGCTCTCCTCGCCGCACTTCGAGCCACCGAATATCGTTACGATCTTTTCCATAAATACCCGTGAGCCGTGAACCATAAACCGTGACGAGAGGAAAGCCCTGTCTTCTCTTGTCACGGTTTACGGTTCACGGTTCACGGCCTCAGTCTGTAGAGCATGCGCGGGAACGGGATGGTTTCGCGGATGTGCTCGATGCCGCACATCCATGCGACGCAGCGCTCGATGCCCATGCCGAAGCCGGCGTGCGGGACGCTGCCGTAGCGGCGCAGGTCCAGGTACCACTCGAACGCCTCGCGCGGGAGGTCGTGTTTTTTGAGTTGATCTTCGAGGAATTCGAGCGAGGTGGCGCGCTCGCCGCCGCCGATGACCTCGCCGTAGCCTTCGGGCGCGAGCACGTCTACGCCGAGGGCGAGGTCGTCGCGCTCCGGGTCGCGCTTCATGTAGAAGGCTTTGACGGCCGCCGGGTAACGGTGAACCATGACGGGCCTGTCGAAGCGCGAGGAGATGTACGTCTCGTCCGGCGCGCCGAAGTCGCCGCCCCATTCGAACTTCTGCTCAAGCTCGCCGCGCTCGTGCCCCTCGTGCAGAATCTTCACGGCGTCGTCGTAGTGGACGCGCGGGAACGGCGGCGTGATTGCTTCGAGCTTCGAGGTGTCGCGCTCAAGGACTTTCAGTTCTTCCGGCCGCTCTTCGAGCACGCGCGCGGCGATGGACGAGAGAAAGCGATCGCTCAAGTCCATCACGTCGTCGAGCGTGGCGTAGGCCATCTCGGGCTCGACCATCCAGAACTCCGTCAGGTGGCGGCGCGTCTTCGAGCGCTCGGCGCGGAAGGTCGGGCCGAAGCAATAGACCTTGCCGAAGGCCGCGGCCGTCGCCTCGTTGTAGAGCTGGCCCGACTGCGAAAGGTACGCCTTCTCGTCGCCGAAGTAATCAACCTCGAAGAGCGTCGTCGTGCCCTCACACGCCGCGGGCGTGAGGATCGGCGTGTCGCAGAGGACGTGGCCGTCGCGGTTGAGAAAGTCGCGGACGGCGTTGATGACCGTGTGCCGGACGAGCAGGATCGCGTGCTGGCGACGCGAGCGGAGCCAGAGGTGTCGGTGATCCATGAGGAACTCCGTCCCGTGCTCCTTGGGCGTGATGGGGTAGCCCTCGACGCTCTGCTGAACCTGTGCGTCGGCCACGTCGATTTCGAATCCGCCCGGCGCGCGCTCGTCGGCGCGCACGGTGCCGCGCACGGTGACGGCCGACTCCTGCCCTGCGTGACCTAAAGCCTCCCAGACCTCGGGCGCGACCGCTTTTTTGAATACGACGCACTGGACGACGCCCGTCCCGTCGCGCAGTTGCGGGAACATGAGCTTGCCGCTCGAACGTATGTTGTAGACCCAGCCCTGCAACGTCACCTCTTCGCCCACGTGCTGCGAGAGCTGGTTGATGTAGACCTTGTGCATCTCCGTTCTTAAATGCGGGCGGCGCCTTCGCAAAAGACGTGGCCGCCCTGCCTCCCTTCGGGTCGTTGACTCAGGTGTTGTTGTCCGCCGCGGCCGGCGGCTCCGCCCCACTTAAACGCGCCCGCAGCGTCGAGCGCAGCAGCGGGAAGCGGCCGAGCCAGTCGGCGGCCTGGACGACGATCTCCAGCATCGGTTTGATGAACTGCGCGTACGTCTCGCCGCGCCCGGCGACGGCCGTCTGGTAGGAGAAGGTGCCGACGGCCTTCAGGCAGCGCTGGACGGTCATCAGGCGGAACTCGTATGCGAAGTCGTCCGGGTCGATGGGGTCGAGCCCGCGCGCGCGC
Organism: uncultured Pyrinomonadaceae bacterium; assembly: GCA_964246655.1. Classification (GTDB taxonomy): domain Bacteria; phylum Acidobacteriota; class Blastocatellia; order Pyrinomonadales; family Pyrinomonadaceae; genus QHXN01. The sequence continues at coordinate 16,068 of CAXTSK010000017.1, read as the reverse complement.
CTCTCGTCGAGGAAGAAGAGGCGGCGCTCGCGCACCTCGGCGAGCGAGGGCATCGTCGTCCGGCGGTCGAGCAGGAGCGAGACGAGGTCGTAGCTCGCAGGCCCCATGCGCGCGTCCTGATAGTCGATGATGCGTAGACGCCCCTTCGCATCGACCATCAAATTCGACGGATGAAAGTCGCGGTGACAGAGCGTCCGCGGTCTGTTGGACAGTTCCGCGGCCACGTCGTTCAGCTCGGCCCTGAGCTGCGCCTCTTCGCCGTGCTTGATGGTCTCGCCGCGCAGGCTCTTGAAGTAATGCTCGAAGAAGTAGTCCAGCTCCCAGGAGAGCTTCGCCTCGTCGAAGGCGAGGCGGCTGGCGATTGACTGGCGCTCGCGGGCGAGGGCGGTCGCGGCCTGTATGTCGGCGATGACGGAGATGGCCTGTTCGAGGTACGACTCGCGCTCGTCCTCGGAGGCCGTCTCGAAGACGCGCCGGAGTTGCCGGTCGCCGAAATCCTCCTGAACGATGATGCCGTTCAAGGGGTCAACGTCGAGGATGGAAGGGACGGGCAGCCCTGCCTCCGCGAAGAGGCGCGTCACGTCCATGAAAGGGTGTATGTCCGGGTCGAAGGGTTCCGGGTAGACGGCGGCGACGACCTTCGAGTTCTTCCAGGGGATGCGGAAGTATTCGCGCGTCGAGGCGTCGGGCGTGAGCGCGAGCACCTGTTCCGCGTCGCCCCCGAGTCGCGCGACGTACTCCTCCAGGCGCTGGCGCGCCGAGGTGCGGAAGGCGTTCTCGGTGATCTGCGAAGGGTGATGCATCGGGCGAAACGTCGGGGCGTCCTGAGGTCTTGCGTGAACCGTGAGCCGTAAACCGTGACAAGAGAAGACAGGGCTTTCCTCTTGTCACGGTTTACGGC
>CAXTSK010000017.1:13276-15157 GCA_964246655.1 uncultured Pyrinomonadaceae bacterium | reverse complement strand
CCAACCCCGGGGCTTCCGATTGGCCCGTTTTACCGGCTCACGGTTCACGGTTCATCTTTAAATGCCTGTCGGCGCGCGTGGATTGTATCATTCCGGTATTGGTGCCACAAAATTTGAGCCGCGGAACTCGCCGCTTAAGCCCTTCTCCGGCCGCTCGACGCTGCGCGCGAGTTCGGCGCGGACGACGGCGACGGTGTCGAAGACTTCGAAGGGTTCGACACGGACGCCCGCGCCGAGCACGGAGCGTCTGACACGCGCGCCGCGTGCGACGCGGACGTTCTCCCAGAGGACGCTCTCAGAGACGTTCGCGCCGTCCTCGATTGAAGAGCCCTCGCCGACCTCTACGTCTCGCCCCTCGCGCTTCAAGAGCACGACACTCGTCTCAAGATAGCGGCGGACGGTCGAGAGTTCGTACCAGGCCCCCTGCGCGACGTGAGCCGCGACGCGGTCGCCGCGCGCGATGGCCGGGACGTACACATCCGTCACCGAATGCGAGAAGACGCCCGGCGGGATGTACTCGAAGACCCTCGGGTCGAGGATTTGAATACCCGTGAACATCAAAGGGACATCTTCCCTCTCACCTGTAGAAGAACGTTGTTCCTTATCCCCTTCACCCGGAGAAGAAGGTTGTTCCCTATCACTCTCATCCGTCTTTTGAGCAGCGCCGGGGGCGCTGCCGACCTTATCGGACGCGGGCGCAGGATAGCCGCCGAAACCGTCGACGAGTCCGTCGCGGACGTTAACCGTGCTGTAGCGTTCGCGCGCGGGGTTCGGGCGCAGGACGAGCGTGGCGAGCGCACGTTTGCGGCGATGCGTCTCAAGCGCTTCGCGGAGGTCGATGTCGGTGGCGAGTTTGCCGTTGATGACGACGAAGTGGTCGCCGTCGAGAAGGTGTCGCGCGTTGCCGATGGCGCCGCTCGTGCCGAGGATGACCGGCTCTTCGACGTAGTGGAAGCGCACGCCGAACGCGCTCCCGTCGCCGAGCGCGGCGCGGACGGACTCGGGCTGGTGGTGCAGGTTGACGACGATGTCGTCGAAGCCGTAGCCGGCCAGGTACTCCGCGACGTAGCCGATGAGCGGCCGCCCCATGAAAGGGATCGCGGGCTTGGTGCGGTCAATCGTCAGCGGCCACAGCCGCGTTCCGTAGCCCGCGGCGAGAATCATCGCGCGCATGAAATATCAGAAGCCCCTCTCTCGGTTCGTGTTGAAAGCAGTTCCAAGAACTTAGCACAGGAGCGCGCCGCGCATGAAAGAGTCTCGCCGGACGCGCGCCCCCGCGAGCCCTTCCCCGTGGCCGATTTGCCTGCCCGAACAAAAACGCCACAACGTTAGAGCGTCCGACGACGGCGTTTCACTCGCCCAAACCCCGTTTGCCCGCGAAAACAATGAGACGACGCGTGGCGCGTCGCTTGCCAACCATTGCGGCGCCGGGGCTCGGAGAGCCTCCGAACTTCCTGCGGGATTCAAACTTCTCAAGAGGAGACGACGATGAAGAACGTTCTGACGAAGATCATGTTGACGCTGGCGCTGGCCGTCACGGCCGGTGCGCCGGCCGCGCTCGCCAAGGCCAAGAAGCCGAAGCACAGCGCCGAGCACGTCGCGGCGGTGAAGAAGTGCGACGAGGATTACAGCGCCGCGCTCAAGTCGGCGAAGGGCCTCAAGGGCAAGGAGCGCAAGGACGCGCAGGCTAGGGCCAAGGCTGATCGCAAGCAGTGCCTCGCCTCGGCGCCGATGTAAGACTCCGGCCACGGAGACGCGGCGGCGCCGGGGTTCCCCCGACAATTTCCGGCCGCGGCCGCGCCGCGTCGGTCTTCTAGAGAGCTTGACCGGCGCGGGGGGGGGGGGCGGGGGGGAGTGGGGGGTGGGGGGGGCGGCGCCCGG
>CAXTSK010000017.1:0-13266 GCA_964246655.1 uncultured Pyrinomonadaceae bacterium | reverse complement strand
TTGAGCGTGTCTATCTATATTTATCTGCCCCCTCCGCGCCCCCCCCCCCCCCACGGGCCTACTGTCAGGATGCTTGCGCGGCGTCGCGGATGGTGAGGTCGAAGGTGCCGGGGGCGACCTTGCGGAAGCGGCGGTTGCGGTTGAGCGAGACGGCGATGCTGATGGTCGGGTTCTGGCCCGTGAACTGGAAGCCGCCTTCGAGCAGACGATTATAAAGTTCGTTGACGTGGAGCGGCCCGCCCGACTCGCGTAAAAGCACGGCGGCGGCGTGGGGGATGGTGCGCTCGAAGAAGCGGTCGCTCTTCGGCTCGATGTCGGAGCGAATCGCGGGGATGTGGTGGCGGAAGTGGTGCTCGTGCGCGGACGGCTGGCTCTGCTGGTAAGACGCTTGCGACGGCGCCGACTGCTGCGTGGCGCGCGCGTTGGCGGCCGCGTCGCGGCGCAGCGCAAACTCGATCTCGGCGTCGGAAGGCGGGGCGGCCGACTGCGCCGCGCCGAACATCGAGGAGAGGATGCGGAACATGGCCGCCTCGGTCTGGCTGATGATGGCGTCCATCTCGTTCAGCTCGGTGCGGACACGCTCGGCCTCCGCTTCAAGGTCGGCCAGACGCGCGTTGAGACGCGAGCGCGTCGTCCGCGACTGCCTCAACCCGTTCTCAAGTGTGGCGAGAAGATTTTCGTCAGGCATCTTTAGCTTTCAGCATTCAGCGGTCAGCTTTCAGCCAAACCTCTTCGTCAGTCGGCTCTCCTCACATCTCTCTTTCGAGGATGTACGAGGGGATGGAGCGGAGGCCGTCGGTGTACTTCGAGGGCTCGATCTCTTCGAGCGCCTTGACGGCGGCTTCGGCGTAAGAAGCGGCGGCGGCGCGCGAGCGTTCGAGGGCGCCGCTCTTCTCGGCGGCGCGGACGAGCGCGTCGCGCGTGAACTCGCCGTAGGCGCCCTCGCGCATGACGGACTGCACGCCGGACTTCATCCGCGGCTCCTCGGCGAGCAGGTGGATGAGGGGCAGCGTCACCTTCCCCTCCAGCAAATCGGCCCCCGCGGCCTTCCCCAGAGAGCCTTCGTCGGAGGTGAAGTCGAGCAGGTCGTCCACGAGTTGGAAGGCCGTCCCCAGGTTCATGCCGTAGTCGCGCAGCGCGCGCGACTGCGAAGGGTTCGCGCCGCCGAGGATGGCGCCGATCTCGCAGCAGGCGCTAAACAGATAAGAGGTCTTGCGCCGGAGCACGTCGAAGTACTGCTCCTCGGTCACGTCGGCGCGGCCGAGCAGAGTTAACTGAAGCAGCTCGCCCTCGGTCATCTTGCGGGTGACGTTGGTCAGGATGTCGAGGATGTCGAGCGAGCGCTCTTTCAAACTCGTCTCGAAGGCCGACATATAGAGCCAGTCGCCCATGAGCACGGCGGTCTGGTTGCCGAAGCGCGAGTTGATGGAGGGCCGATTGCGGCGCGTCTCGGCGTTGTCGATGATGTCGTCGTGGACGAGCGTGGCCGTGTGGAGGAACTCCATCACGGTCGCCATCCGCACGACGTTCTGGCGCGAGGCGTCGCCGCCGACCGCGGAGGCCGACAGCAGCGTGAGCGCCGGGCGCACGCGCTTGCCGCCCGACGCGCGTAGGTAGTCGCCGATGTAGGCGATGACCTGGATGTTCGAGCGCGCCTGCCGCTCGAACTCCTGCTCGACGAGCGCGAGTTCCGCCGCGACCAAACTGAAGATACGCCGCGCCGTCAGCCGCTGCTCCTCGACCGCCGCTGTGTTACCGGAAGTGTTCATAGTGTAGGAGTGAATGGTGAATGGTAAATAGTAAATGGTGTGTAAGTAAATCCATTTACTATTTACCATTCACCATTCACTAATTCGTCCTGTAGTTCGTGTACTGCATGTTGATGCCGAAGTCTTTCGACTTGAGCAGGGCGATTACTTCTTGAAGGATGTCACGGTCGCGTCCCGTGACGCGGACGGTGTCGCCCTGGATCGCGGCCTGGACTTTGAGCTTCGACTCCTTGATGAACTTGACGATCTCCTTGGCCTTGTCCGAGGGGATGCCCTGCTGGATGGCGGCGTGCTGGCGGACGGTGCCGCCGGCCGCGGGCTCGACGCGGCCGTAGGAGAGCGCCTTGAGCGGCACGCTCCTCCGCACCAGCTTTTGCTGGAGGATGTCGTTCATGTTGCGGAGTTTGGTCTCGTCCTCGGCCGAGAGGATCAGCTCCTCTTCGCCTTCGAGCCTGACCTCGGCGCGGCTCCCCTTGAAGTCGAAGCGCTGCCTGACCTCCTTCATGGTCTGGTCGAGCGCGTTCTTGACCTCCGCCATCTCCACCTTCGAGACGATGTCGAATGAGTTCTGCTGAGCCATAGGAAGTGTAAAGTCACCTCGAATCCGCCGAGGCTTTTATAACATTTAAGGGCTGCGAGGAAAAGTTGATTGTGCCGTTTGGCGCAAGGTCGGCCGCGGCCGCGCGGGCCGAGTCAGGCCACTCCCACGCCGAAGAGGCGCGAGAAGTTTTCGGAGGTCGCGCGCCCCAGCTCTTCGTCGCCGACGCCGCGCAACTCCGCGAGGAAGCGCGCCGTCGCGGCGACGTAGGCCGGCTCGTTGCGCCGCCCGCGATGCGGCACGGGCGCGAGGTACGGGCAGTCGGTCTCGACCAACAGACGGTCAAAAGGGATATTGAGCGCGACTTCGCGCAGCGCGTCGGCCTTCTTGAAGGTGACATTGCCCGCGAACGAGATGTAGAAGCCGAGCGCGAGCGCGCCTTCCGCCAGCGCCGGCCCGCCGCCGAAGCAGTGCATGACGCCGCCGCGCTCCGCCCCCGCGTACTCCGCGCGGAGGATTTCCAAAGTCTCCTCGTCCGCGTCGCGCGAATGGATGATGACGGGCAGCCCCTCTTCCCTCGCCAGCCGCAGTTGTCTCGCGAAGACCTCGCGCTGCACCTCGCGCGGCGAGTTGTCGTAATGGTAGTCGAGCCCTATCTCGCCGACCGCCACGACGCGCCTGTCCCTGACGAACTCAAGCAGCAGACCCTCCGCCGTTTCGTCATACAACTTCGCGTCGTGCGGGTGGACGCCGACCGCCGCGTGCACCCCTTCATACTTCTCGGCCAAGGCGACCGCGCGCTCGAAGTTCCCCCCGTGCGGGTCGCCCGTCCCCACGTTCAGAATCGCCCGCACGCCCGCCTCGCGCGCCCGCGCAATCACTTCATCACGGTCGGCGTCGAACTCTTCCCCGTCAATGTGTGCGTGGGAATCAACAAACATTGGAAGCCATTGGCTGTTAGCTGTTAGCTCTTCCGTTCAAGCAAGGTATCGCTTAACAAAATCAGTCCGTGCGTTGGCCGCCGAAAAGCTAACAGCTAATAGCCAACAGCTACTTGAGTCTTGCCCCGTTCGGCACGTCCTCGGCGAAGGTGGCGAGGACGGGGCGGCCTTCGTCGCCGAGGGAGGCGGCGAGCACCATGCCTTGCGATTCGAAGCCGCGGAGCTTGCGCGGCTTGAGGTTGGCGACGATGACGATCTTGCGGCCGACCATCTGCTCGGGCTCGTAGTGCTCGGCGATGCCTGCGAGAATCTGCCGCGGCTCGGCCTCGCCCACGTCCACGGTGAAGCGCAGGAGCTTGTCCGACTTCGGCACGCGCTCGGCCGTCAAGACCTGCCCGACGCGCAGCTCGACCTTCACGAAGTCTTCAATCGTGATGTAAGTGGCGACGCCTTCGGGCGGGGCTCCGGCCTCGGTCGCGCCCTTTTGAGGCGGCTGTTCGGGCTGCGTGCCGGCGGCGGTCGGCGCGCCGGGCACGGCCGCCTGTGTGGCGTGCGCGCCCGTCTGTTCCGTTGCTGTCGCTTGCAACTCTTTGCGCTGCGCAATCTCTTTTTCGATCTCTGACATCGTCTTCGCCTTGTCTATCCGCGGGAAGAGCGGCGCGACCTCGCCGACGCGCTCGCCCGCGCGCAGGCCGCCCCAGGTCAATCCCGCCGGGTCAAACTCCTGCGGGTCGCCCTCCAACCCCAACTGTTTCCAGACCACCCTCGCGGACTCCGGCATCACCGGGTAGAGCAGCACCGCGAGCCAACGCAAGGTCTCGGCCGAGCGGTAGAGTACCGCGCCCAACGTCTCGCGCTGCTCCTCGTCGCGCGCCAGCTCCCAAGGCTTCGCGTCCGAGATGAACTTGTCCACGCGCGCGCTCATGCCCCAAGCCGCTTCGAGCGCTCGATGGAAGGCATACTCGTCCACGTGCAAAAGGAACTGGTCGCGCATCAGCTCCAGACTGCTCGAAAGCTCCTGCGCGTCGGAATCGACGCCCGCGCGCTTCGCCAGGAGCCGCCGCGCTTCGGAGATGTCGGGCGGGGGGACGACGCCGTCGAAGTACTTGTGAATCATCGTCAGCGTGCGGCTCACGAGGTTGCCGAACCCGCTGGCGAGGTCGCTGTTCGTGCGTTCGAGGATGACCTCGTAATCGACCTTGCAGTCCTGCCCGAAAGACATCTCGCGCAGGAGGAAGTAGCGCACTGCGTCGGTCTTAAAATGGCGGAGCAGGGTCGGCAGCTCCAACGCGTTGCCCAGAGTCTTCGAACCTTTCCGACCCGTCTGGTCGAGCCAGAGCCCGTGCGCCACGACCGCCTGCGGCACCTTCACGTCCGCCGCCAGAAGCATCGCGGGCCACAGCACCGCGTGCTGACGCAGGATGTCTTTGCCGAGCAGGTGGACGCCCGGCCAGAACTTCTCGAAGAAGCCTTCGCCCACCTGCGCGCGGCGCTCCGCGCTCCCCCAGCCGAGCGCCGTGATGTAGTTGATGAGCGCGTCGAACCAGATGTAGACGGTGTGCTGCGGGTCGTCGGGCACGGGGATGGCCCAGCTCACCGACGACTTCAGACGGCTGATGGAAACGTCTTCGAGCCCGCCGCGCACGAGGCTGATGACCTCGTTGCGCCGCGCCTCGGGCCGCACGAAGTCCGGGCGCGCCTCGTAGAGTTCGAGCAGCGCCTCGTCGTAGTCCGACAGGCGGAAGAAATAACTCTCCTCCGAAACCCTGTCGAGCGGACGTTCATGTATCGGGCAGAGCGGCGACCCGCCCTCCTCAGCCGCGGGTATCATCTCGGCCTCTGTCTTGAACGTCGCGCACGGCGCGCAGAACCAGCCCTCGTAGAAACCCTTGTAGATATTCTCGCGCCCCTTCGGCGTCCGGCGCGCGGCGGCGCGCCGCCAGAACTCCTGCGCGCCCTCGTAGTGGAACGGCTCAGTCGTGCGCATGAACACGTCGTAGCCGCCGTGCTCCGCGTCGAGCGCGAAGGCGCCGAACATCTTCTTCAACTCGCCGACGACGTAATCGACGTGCTCGCGCGGCGTGCGCCCGGCCTTCGCCGACGCGCGCTCGATGTTCGTCCCGTGCTCGTCCGTCCCCGTCAGGAAGAACGTCTCGTAGCCGCGCTGCCGCTTGTAGCGCTTCAGGAAGTCGCCGACGACGGTCGTGTACAGGTGCCCCATGTGCGGCAGGCTGTTCGCATAGTAGATGGGTGTCGTGACGTAGAAGGTTTTCATGTAAGCGAAGGCGGTCTCACCTCGTCTATTTCAAACTTACTTCTTCTTATAACTTCTGCTGCGAGGCACCGTCCAGACGTAGACCGTGCGGTAGAGAGTCTTCCACGGCACGCGCACGGACTTCTCGGGCGGCCAGTCGCCCATGCGGAAGTCGTGCGAGACGATGCGCGCGCCGACGGGCAGCTCGCGCAGAAGCTTCGGGCGCAGCATGACGTTGAGCGTGTCCGAAAGATAGAGCGCGACGACCGTCGCCCCGCGCAGGTCGGCCGCGAACATGTCGCCGAGGCGGAAGGTGACGAGGTTGTCAACGCTCTCGCGCTTCGCCGCTTCGGTTGCCTCCGCGACGAGCTTCGGGTCGATGTCGATGCCGACCGCACGCACGCCGTACTGCTTCGCGGCCGCTATCGGGATGCGCCCGTCGCCGCTCCCGAGGTCGAAGAGCACGTCGCCCTTCTTGAGTCGTGCCTGCCGCAGCATCTCGTCCACGGTCTCGGGCGGCGTCGGGACGAAGATCACGTCCGGCTCGCGCAGGCGAGGCTTTCGGCGCTGAGCGGTATGGCCGGCTCTCCTCTTCTGAAGGGCGGCGCCCGCGTGCGCGACGGCCGGAAGCGATGCGGAGAAGAGCACGCACGCAGACAGTGCAATTTTCGTCAGCAACATTCTCATCAATCACTTCTCGCGTATCAGCGCCATCGCCTCGGCGCGCGTGCGCGAGTCCTTGCGGAAGCCGCCGCGGATGGCAGAGGTGATGGTAACGGCCCCCGGCTTCTTCACGCCGCGGATGGTCATGCAAGTGTGCTCGGCCTCCATGACGACCATCACGCCCACGGACTTTAAACCCTCGAAGAGGGTGTCGGCGATCTCCGAAGTCAGGCGCTCCTGAACCTGCAAACGCCGCGCGAAGGTCTCGACGAGCCGCGCGAGCTTCGAGAGTCCGACGATGCGCCCCTCCTTCGGGATGTAGGCGATGTGGCACTTGCCGACGAAGGGCGCGAGGTGGTGCTCGCAGAGCGACGCGAAGTGTATGTCCTTCACGATGACCATCTCGTCGTGGCGGTCGCCGGGCAGCGCCTTCACGTGCTCGGAGGGGTCTTCGCGCATGCCCGCGGTCAGCTCCGCGTACATCTCCGCCACGCGCCGCGGCGTCCTTTGAAGACCGGCACGCTCGGCGTCCTCGCCCACGCCTTCGAGGATGAGCCTGACGCCGCGCTCGATCTTTTCGAGGTCAACCCCGCCGTTCTCTCCCGAGCCCTCGTCCGGCTCAGTCGCGGAAAAGATCGTCGCCATAGATTACACCTCTGTCTTCTGGAAAGCGGCGCGGGCCGCCTCCTGCACGACGCGCAGCGGGACGTTGTGTGTGCGCGCGGCCGCGCGGCAGTCTTCGTACTCCGGCGTCGAGCCCAAGACACGCCCCGAGTTGCGCGCGACCTTGACGGCAATCGTACCGAACTCGGTCTCGACAGTCACGGCCTCCCTCTCCAACGCGCGTCTTTTGACGACGTACGAGCGCACGCCCAGCGTCGGCGTCTCGGCGAACAGAAGCGCATGCATCGCTTCGCCCTCCGAAGGGCGACAGAGGATTGAGACGAGCACGCCGGGCCGGTTCTTCTTCATCTGTACGTGCGTGAAGAAGCAGTCGAGCGCGCCGAGTTCCAGCGCACGCTCCAACAGGTATCCGAGGACTTGCGGCGACACGTCGTCAACGTTCGTCTCGACCATCAACAGTTCCTCGTCGCCTCGCCGTGAGACGCCTGACGGCGTCTCTCCGGCCTTATCGGACTCGCCGAGGAGCACGCGCAGCACGTTGGGGAAATTCTTGTACTCACGCCCGCCCGCGCCGTAGCCGGTCGCCTCGATGCTCATCCGCGGCAGCGCGCCGAACTCTTCGCACACGGTCGCGACGATGGCGGCGCCCGTCGGCGTGACCAGCTCGCCGACGATGTCTGTGGAGTAGATGGGCGCGCCGCGCAGAAGCTCCGCGACCGCGGGCGGAGGCACTGGGAAACGCCCGTGCGCCATCTCGACCGTGCCGCTCCCGACGTGCAGGGCCGAGGCGGCGAAGCGCTCGACGCCCAGCAGCTCGAAACAGATGCACGCGCCGACCACGTCCACGATGGCATCGACGGCGCCGACCTCGTGAAAGTGTATGCGCTCGACGGGCACGTCGTGGACGCGCGCCTCGGCCTCGCCCAGCCGTCGGAAAATTTTCAGGGCGCGTTCCTTAACGGAGTCGTTCAGACGAGAGTCGCCGATGATCTTCTCGATGTGCGAGAGATGCCGGTGCTTCGTCTCTTCTTTGGTGAGCTTGACCAACGCGCGCGTCGCGCTGATGCCGCTGCGGTCAACCTTCCCGAAACTGATTTCGTAGCCTTCAACGCCCAACAGCGTGAGCCGCTCCGTCAGCTCGCGCGCGTCCGCCCCGGCGTCCACGAGTGCGCCGAGCGTCATGTCGCCGCTGATGCCGGCGAAGCAGTCGAAGTAAAGAGTTCTCAACTAAAAACCTCAATCATCCAGCAGAGGCAGAATCTCGCCCGCCGCGCCGCGCAGCGTCACGTCGCACATCTCGGAGAGCGGCGTCGGCTCCGGGTTGATCTCGACGAGGAACGCGCCGGCATCGGCCGCAGCGTAGGGCAGACCCGCCGCCGGGTAGACGATGGCCGAAGTGCCGACGACGAAACAGAGGTCACAATGGGCGGCGCGCTCGGCCGCCGAAATCCAGACGCGCTCCGGCAGCATCTCGCCGAAGAGCACCACGTCCGGCCGCATCTGCCCGCCGCACGCGGCGCACACGGGCGGGCGCACGTCCGAAGGCTTCTCGCGCAGATCTTCCCTGTCCCCGCACTTGAGACAGCGCGCGCGCCAGGCGTTGCCGTGCAGTTCGAGCACATCGCGCGAGCCTGCCTCCGCATGCAGGCCGTCGATGTTCTGCGTGGCGAGCGTGAATCGCTGGAAGCGCTCCTGCCAGCGCGCGATGGTCGTGTGCGCCGGGTTCGGCCGACAGCTTGAGAGCACGCCGCGTCGGTAGTCGAACCACTCCCAGACCTCCGGCAGGTTGCTCCTGACCATCCCGGCCGAGGAGATGACCTCGAACGGCATCCCCTTCCAGACGCCCGCGTTGCCGCCGCCGCGGAAGGTCGGCACGCCGCTCTCGGCCGACACGCCCGCGCCGGTCAGCACGAAGACGCTCCGCGCCGAACGCAGACGCTCCCGCAACTCTTCGGGGATGTTCAGATGTTGTTCGGCTTGCATTTAAAAACGAAAAGGATGGTAGCAGAGCGCGTCCGGCGAGTGTCAAGCAAGTAGACAGTAGACAGTAGTCAGTAGCCGGTAGAAAGACAAAACGGAACGCTCGCTTTAAATACTGAGACGCAATGCCCCTGTTTTCCTACCGGCTACTGACTACTGTCTACCGTCTACTCCCCGTTAGCGCCCCGCGAATCGGCTGAGCTATACTCTCAGCTTTTCCGGTGAACCGAGAAAGTCTCAGAGGAAATTTAAGTCTTGAACCTGATTGAGCTGCAACAGTCCCTACGCGAGCGCGTGCGTGCCGCCGCCGCCGATAAGTTCGGAGTCGAACTCGAACAAGTCCCCTCGGAGGTACCGCCGCGGACTGATTTGGGCGACCTCGCCTTCCCCGTCGCCTTCGAGCTGGCGAAGCGCATCAAGCAGGCGACCGGCGAGAAGCGCAACCCGCGCGCCATCGCCGAGGAGCTGAAGCAGGTGCTCGAATCCGACGAAGCGGTCGAGCGCGTCGAGGTCGCCGGCGCCGGCTACCTCAACCTCTTCTACGACCGCGCGCGACTGCTGGCGGCATTCTCTTCATCGACAACCGAACCGGCCGTGGCCGACGCGCCCGAAGCCCGACCCAAGCGGATGGTCGAGCATACGAGCGTCAACCCGAACAAGGCCGCGCACATCGGCCACCTGCGCAACTCCGTCCTCGGCGACACCTTCGTCCGCATCCTCCAGGCCAACGGCGACCGCGTCGAAGTGCACAACTACATCGACAACACGGGCGTGCAGGTCGCCGACGTAGTCGTCGGCTTTGTGCATCTCGAAGGCATGTCGCTCGAAGACGTGCGCGCGCTCGACGCTTCATTAAAAGAAGACTATCCCTTCGACTATTACTGCTGGGACTTGTACGCGCGGGTCGGAATCTTCTACCGCAACGGCAACCCCGACGCTAAGGAAGACCTGGAGCATCTGAAGCTGAGGGTCGAGACGCTGCACGCGCTCGAAGAGGGCGGGAACGCGGCGGCCGAGCTGGCCGACTACGTCGCGACGCGCATCGTCCATTGCCACCTCGACACGATGCGGCGGCTCGGCATCACGTACGACCTGTTGCCGCGCGAATCAGAAGTTTTGCACTTCCTCTGGTCGCACGCCTTCGAGCGCATGAAGGAGTCGGGCGCGATTAAGTTCCAGACCGAGGGCAAGAACAACGGCTGCTGGGTCATGCCGATGGAGACGCACGAGGGCAGCGAAGAGTTCGAAGCCGACAAGGTCATCGTCCGCTCCAACGGCACCATCACTTACACCGGCAAGGACATCGCTTATCAACTCTGGAAGCTCGGACAGGTTGACCTCAACTTCTACTTCAAACCGTTCAGCACCGAGCCCGACGGCCGCACCGTCTGGACGACGACCAGCAGCGCGGATGAAGCAAACACAGACGCGCCGCACTTCGGCGCGGGCGCGACCGTCTACAACGTCATCGACTCGCGCCAGTCCTACCCGCAGGAGGTCGTCAAGCGCGGCGTCGCGGCCGTCGCGCCGCAGGTCGGCGAGGCGGCGAGCGTCCACCTCTCCTACGAGATGGTCGCGCTCTCGCCCGCCGCGGCCGAAGAACTCGGGCTTGAGCTGAGCACCGAGGAGCGCTCGCGCCCCTTCGTCGAGATGAGCGGCCGTCGGGGCTTAGGCGTCAAGGCCGACGACCTCATCGACACGCTCGAAGCGAACGCGTTGCGCGAAGTCGAGGGCCGCCACCCGGACATCTCCGACGAGGAGAAGCAGACGGCGTCGCACGCGCTCGCCGTCGGCGCGCTCCGCTACTTTTTGATGAAGTGGACGCGGAACTCCGTCATCGTCTTCGACTTTAAAGAAGCCCTCTCGACGAAGGGCGAGGCCGGGCCTTACTGCCAGTACGCGGCGGTGCGCGCCAACTCCATCTTTCGCAAGTTGCCAAACGGCGAGCTTGAGAATGCACAACGCCTCGTCGGCGATGGCGCGTGCGGCGGCGAGACGGCCGAGTCCGTCCGAAAAGTTTTCGAGGGCGAGATCGGGAACGAGATTTGGTCTTTGGTAACGCTCGCCGCGCGCCTGCCCGAGGTGCTCAGACAGTCGGCCAACTTCGCGGAGCCTTCACACCTCGCGAAGTACACCTTCCAACTGGCACAGGCATTTAACTTCTTCTACAATCGCGACGAGAATCGCATCCTCGAAGAGCGGGACGCGGTCAGGCGAGCCGTCCTCGTCTACGTCACAGACTTCGTGCGCACGCAACTCACACAGGCGCTCGCCACGCTCGGCATCGAGGTGCCCGAGCGCATGTGAGCGCGCCCCGCCCCGGGCGGCACGACCCTTGCACAATTATTAGCGACTTTAAGACTTTGAAAGAACGTGAACAGTGAATAGTAAATAGTGAATGGTTAAAACAGGTTCTTACCATTCACTATTCACTGTTCACGCAAAAGAGGTACACGATGCTTATCGTCATGAAGGCCGACGCCACCGAACGCGACGTAGCGGAGGTCGAGCGCGTCATCACGGAGATGGGCTACCGCCCGCACACAATGCCCGGCGCCTCGCGCACGGCCATCGGCATCACGGGCAACGACAAGCCCGTGGACATCACGCGCTTCGAGACGCTGCACGGCGTGGCCGAGGCTATACGTGTGACGAAGCCTTACAAGCTCGTCACGCTCGACCTGCGCCCCGAGAAGACAGTCGTCAAAGTCGGCGATGCAGAGATCGGCGGCGAGGAACTCGCCATCATCGCCGGCCCCTGCGCCGTCGAGAGCCGCGAGCAGCTCTTCGCCGTCGCCGAGGCCGTCCGCCGCAGCGGCGCGCGCTTCTTCCGCGGCGGCGCCTTCAAGCCGCGGACGAGCCCTTACGCGTTTCAAGGTCTGGGCGAGGAAGGTTTGAAGCTGCTAGCGGAAGTCCGCGAGGCTTTCGGGTTGAAGATCGTGACGGAGGCGGTTGACGAGGCGAGCGCGGATTTAGTCGATCAGTACGCGGACGTGTTCCAGGTCGGCGCGCGCAACATGCAGAACTTCTCTCTGCTGAAGCGCGCGGGGCGCTCGCGCCTGCCGGTGCTTTTGAAGCGCGGCCTGTCGGCGACGATTGACGAGTGGCTGCTCGCGGCCGAGTACATCATGGCCGAGGGCAACTACAACGTTGTCCTCTGCGAGCGCGGCGTGCGCACCTTCGCGCAGCACACGCGCAACACGCTCGACCTCGCGGCCGTCCCGGCCGTCCAGCGCATCTCGCACCTGCCGGTCGTCATCGACCCCTCGCACGGCACGGGCAAGAACCACATGGTCACGCCGCTCGCGCGCGCGGGCGTCGCCGTCGGCGCCGACGGCCTCATCATCGAAGTCCACAACCAGCCCGAGCGCGCACTCTCCGACGGCGCACAGTCGCTCACGCTCGAACAGTACGAGCAGCTCGCACGCGAAGTCCGCGCCATCCACGAGACCATCGCGCCCGCGCCCGTTGGTTAACGGGAAGAGTTAACCACAGAGACACAGAGGCACAGCTTGAAGCAATAGCTCAACAAGCTGTGTCTTTGTGTCTCTGTGGTTAATTCGCCTTGTTAAAGCTCGCCGCTCAAGATTTCTCCCAAACGTTGCGTAAAGACGGAGCGCGGCAGGACGTGTTCGACTCCGGCCTCAAGGGCTTTGCGCCGCAGCTCGGTCTCGACGTGCGAGAAGAAGGCGACGACGGGCACGGCGCGCAGTTGCTCGTCGGCCTTGAGGCGCGCGGCGAGGGCGAAGGGGTCGAAGCGCGTCTCGTGCAGATCGAGAATGAAGAGCGAAGGCACTTCCGTCTTCGCGTAGTCGAAGAGCCCGGCCTCCGTCCGCGCGAAATCGACGGTGACGTTGAGATGCTCGGCCGTCCCGCGAATCTTCGAGGCGAAGAGCATGTCGCTCACGGCGGCGATGACGCGTCGATTCATTTATACTCTCCTGAAGCTCTACCTGAATCTACCTTGTGAGCCGATTGTGCAACACGTCCGCGGCGCGAGCCAAGCTGAGCCCGAACCCGAAATCGAGCGCGACGACTTCGCACCGCGAACGTCTGCGTCGGCGGAATCATCCCGGCTGGTCGTCGTCACGTACAACATCAGGTACGCGGTCGGCTCGCACCTCATCGGCGGGAGCCTGCTGCGGCGGGTCGGCCTCGGCCGGCCGGGTCGCCGCCCGCGCCTCGTCGGCGAGAACATCCGCAAGGCCGCGCGCATATTTTCGGACGGCAGCAACCTGCCCCGTGCCGACGTGGTCGCGTTGCAGGAGGCGGATCGCGGAACGTTGCGCGCGGGCGGGCGACACGTCGCGCGCGAGTTGGCCGCCGAGCTGAAGATGAACTACGTCCGCGCGCACGTGCCGACGCCCGCGGACGTGGAGCCGAAGGATCGCAAGTGGTGGCTCGACTTCGAGGAGCGTATGCTGCGCGGCGAGGAGGGCGACACGGGCGTCGCCCTCCTCAGCCGCCTATCCCTCTCTTCGCCGGAGCGCATCGAGC
>CAXTSK010000016.1:20496-23090 GCA_964246655.1 uncultured Pyrinomonadaceae bacterium | reverse complement strand
TCTATGCACAACCGGGTTGAGAATCCACTTCTTGGTGTGCGCGGCATATAGAGTTACGAACAATGAAGAAGCGTCTGTCATTAACTCTCGCGCTGCTCACTCTCTCCGCACTGGCGCCCCTCGCGGCGGCGCGGCAGAGCGCGAAGGAGGAGGGTGTCGGCGGGAGCGCCTTTCACAAGAACGACATTACTTACTCGGCAGAGGTCTCGACGCCGCACGTCGCGTGGGCCAAACATTTGCCGGGCGGCCCCCTGCGCGGCTTCTTCATCCCGCCCGTGCAGTACGGGCGCGACATGGTCGAGCTGATGCAGCGACTCGATCTACAGCCGACGACCGTCACGATAGACTGCAACTGGGACACGAGCTGCTGGGGCATCGGCGACTACTACGGCCACGAATACCGCGGCGACCGCGACGACTTCCAGACCGTCTACAGTTACGTCGAGAAAGACTTGACCGGGCCGGCACAGTTCGAGGTCATGCTCATCCCCGGCCTGAACGGCTGGTCCCGCATGACGCGCGCCTCGCGTGACGCCATCCTGCGCCGCGTGCGCGAGGGCGCGGGGCTCGTCCTCCTGCACCCCTTCGTCGGCGACGTGCAGGGTCATCCCTTCAAGGGCGACGAGCCGGAGCCTGACGCGCGCATCTGGGACGTGTCGCCCCTCGTCGGCGTGCCAGACGACACGCTCAACGAGCGCGGCTACCCGGAGATAAATCAGGACGCCGTGGCGAAGGGCAAGTGGGAGGTCACGCGCCCCCACTTCATCACGGACGGCGTGCCCCTTGAGCTGCTCCCCGAGGGACAGGTCGGCGGCTCCTTCTACAAGTACCGTGCGAACGGCGACGTGCTCGTGCGCTCCGGCGGCCTGCCCGTCGTCGCGGTCAGGGACTACGGCAAGGGCCGCGTCATCGCGCTCGCATACGTCGAGGAGGGTTTCACGCCGCAGAGCGTCAACCCCTTCGAGACGAGAATCTACTGGGACTATTGGGAGTATCAATATTCACTGCTCGCGCGCGCGCTCCTCTGGGCCTCGGGGCGCGAACCCGCGGCGCGTCTCTCCTCGCTCTCCGCGACGAACGCCGACCCGGCCGTCAAGCTCACAGTAACTTCGGACGCGCCGCGAGCCGTCGAGGTAGAGGTCGCGTGTAAGAGCGAGTTCGGCCAGCGGCTCGGCTCGACGAAGGTGCGCAAAGAACTGACGCGCGGCGAGAACTCTGTCGCCGTGGCGGCGGGTGCGCTCCGACCCGCCGCGGGCTGGCCCGGCGGCCGCGCGATCTTCGATGTCGTCGTGCGCGACGCCGTTACGGGCGCGACGCTCGACTGGGGCGCGGCCACCTTCGGCACGCCGAAGCGCGCGATGATGACGCTCGTCAAACCGGCCGTTGACGTTTACAAGCGCGGCGAGACTCTGAGCGCGGTGCTGCGCGCGGCGGGCGACCTCGCGGGCTTGCGCCTGCGCATGAAGGTCTCGGACGACCTCGGCCGCCTCCTCGCCGTCGTCGAGCAGCCCGCGCGGGGCGAGCGGACGATGACCTACGCGCTCTCGGACTTCGTCGGCAAGTCCGCCCTCGTCACGGGCGAGTTGGTGGACGCGAAGGGCGCGGTCGTTGACCAACTCCGCGCCGCGCCCGTCATGGTCGTGCAGGGCGAGCGGCGCGAGCGCGAGTACACGGCGCTCGTCTCCTTCGGCGGCACGAAGCACTACCAACAGGACGCGCAGATGCGGCAGGTGCGCGCCGTCGCCGCCGACACAGGCTTCACTTGGGGCGGCGGCGTGGACAACTCGCTCAACGTCCCGCGCGGGAGCTTCGGCGTCTACTGGTACGACCGCGGTCCCACGACACCTGAGGCGATGGAGAAGGCGATAGCCGACTACAACCGCACGAAGGACTTCGACGCGCTCGGCTACCTGACGAAGAAGGAGCTTTACCGCCGCACGGGCGACAAGACGTTCCTGCGGCGCACGCCCTCCTTCGACGACCCCCTCTTCGTGCGGTCACTCACCGACATCGCGCGGGCGACGGCGCGCAACAAGGCGCGCTACCAGATGGACTACTACTTCGTCGGCGACGAGGGCTCGCTCACCTCCTACGGCGACCCCTTCGACTTCGACTGGGGCACGCACGCGCTCGCCGAATTCCGCGCGTGGCTCCGCGGCGAGTACAAGACGCTCGACGCGCTCAACCGCGAGTGGAAGAGTTCGTTCAAGACGTGGGACGAGGTCGTTCCGTTCACGACCGACGAGGCGCGCAAGGCGAACAGCTTCGCCCCTTGGGCCGACCAACGCACGTACATGGAGGTCTCGTTTGCGCGCGCCTACCGGCGCGGGCGCGACGCCGTGCGCGAGGGCGACCCCGACGGCCACGTCGCCGTCTCCGGCACGCAGGCCACGAACGCCTACAACGGCGCCGACTGGTCGCGGCTCGACCGCGTCATCGACGACTTCCTCTCCTACGACGGCGGCAACCAGTGGGACATGCACCGCTCGTTCGCCAAGCCCGGCGCGATGATCGGCTTCTGGACGGGCTACGGCTCTCCCGCGCCCCCCCCCCGACAACCCCACCCCGCCGCCCCCCCCGCCCCCCCCCCCCCC
>CAXTSK010000016.1:10555-20486 GCA_964246655.1 uncultured Pyrinomonadaceae bacterium | reverse complement strand
ATCTGGACGGCGGCCGCGCACAACGTCCTCCACCCGAACGTCTTCTGGATGTACTCGTTCCTCGACCCGGACATGACGCATTCGGAGTCGGCGCGCGACATGGGCGCGGCCTTCAAGTCGCTCCGCTTCGAGGGCGTCGGGAAGCTCCTGATGGAGTCGGCGCGGCAGCAGGACGGCGTCGCCATACACTACTCGATGCCTTCGGTGCACGCGGCGACGATCCTCGGCTACCACCAGCGCCGCGGCGACGAGGAGGAGGGCGCGAAGGTCTTGGAGGCCGTCAGCTTCCCCGGCGACCGCGACGGCTGGGTGCGCGTGACGAAAGACCTCGGGCTCCAGTTCGACTTCGTCTCCTCCGAACAGGTCGAGCAGGGCGAACTGACTTCGGGCAAGTACAAGGTTCTCATCCTGCCGCTCTCGCTCGCGCTCTCCGCGGAGGAGTTGAAATCAATCGAGGCTTTCGCGCGCGGCGGCGGCACGGTCATCGCCGACGCGGGCGCGGGCGTCACCGACGAGCACTGCGCTTGGCGCATTGACGGCTCGCTCGAAAAACTCTTCGGCGTCAAGTCGGCCGCCGCGCCGGACGCGCGGAAGCTGAAGGGCTCGGGTGAGAAGTTGATCCTGACAGGCGCGGGCGCGACCTTCGGGATTCGCGCGGAAGAACTCGCGGGACTCAACGCCGCCGAGCCGGGGCTGAAGGCCGTCGGCGGCGAGGCGCTCGCGCGCGCAGGCGACGCCGACGCCCTGGTCGTACGCACGATAGGCAGCGGCCGCACGATCTACCTCAACGCGCTCCTCGACCGCTACGCGAAGCTGCGCGCTGAGAAATCGGGCGGCGACGCACAGCGCGCTCTGGTCAACGCTCTGCTCGAACGCGCGGGCGTGCGGCCCGCAATCGAAGCCCTCTCCGCGGACGGGCGGAGGCTGACGCACGCGCTCGTGGCGCGCTACAAGTTCGGTGAGTCCGAGGTGCTGACGGTCGTCACAGACAACGTCGCGCTCGAAGGCGTCGTCGGCCGCGACGGCGTCACCGTCTACAACGACGCGGGGCTCGGCCGGGTCGCGCGGCAGGAGTTGACCGTGCGCCTTCCGCGCAAAGCTTACGTAACGGACGTGCGCACCGGCAAGAGGTTCGGCTTCACGGACGCCGTGCGTACCTCGGTCGTCGTCGGCGACGCGCTCGTGCTCGGCCTGAGCCCGGCCGAGGGCTCCGTCACCTTGAGCGGCCCGCCTTCGGCCGCGCTCGGCGCGCATGTGCGGTTCGGCATCAACGTCGCGCCCGCGGGGCGCCACCTCGTCCGCTGCCACTTCTTCGCGCCCGACGGCTCGATGCTGGAAGCTTACGCGAAGAACGTCGTGGCCGAGGACGGGCGCGCGGCGGTCGTGCTCCCCTCGGCGCTCAACGACCCGGCGGGCGTCTACACGCTCCGCGTCACGAACGTCGTCACCGGCGCGACCGCGGAGGCGAAGATAGAGTTGAAGTAGCACGCCATGAAAAAGGTCAACGTCAGACTATGAGAGTAGAGATTCACGAGTCGAAGCAGGAGATGGCGACCGCGGCGGCCGAGCGCGCCGCCGAGATCATCCGCGGGGCGATGGCCGAGCGCGGCGAGGCGCGCGTCGTCGCGGCCACGGGGGCCTCGCAGTTCGAGTTCCTGGACGAGCTGACGAAGAAGCCCGACCTCGAATGGCAGCGGGTCGTCGTCTTCCACCACGACGAGTACGTCGGGCTCCCCGAGTAGCACCCGGCGAGCTTCAGGAAGTATCTGAAGGAGCGCATCGCCGCCCGCGCGTTCCACTTCATCGAGGGCGACGCGCCCGACCCGCAGGCGGAGTGCCGGCGACTCGCCGCGCTCATCTCCGCACGGCCGGTGGACGTGGCCTTCGTCGGCATCGGCGAGAACGGCCACCTCGCCTTCAACGACCCGCCCGCGGACTTCGAGACCGAAGAGCCTTACCTGGTCGTCGAACTCGACGAGGCGTGCCGCCAACAGCAGGTCGGCGAGGGCTGGTTCGCGAGCGTGGACGAGGTTCCGCGCCAGGCCATCTCGATGTCAATCAAACAGATTCTCAAGGCGCGCCAAATCGTCTGCGTCGTCCCCGACGTGAGGAAGGCGCGCGCCGTCCGCGACTGCCTCGAATCGGAGGTGAGCCCGCAGCGTCCGGCCTCGGCCTTAAGACCGCACGACGGCGCGATCCTCTACCTCGAACGGGAGTCGGCGTCACTCCTCGGGGACAATACGCCGCGTGCCTTCGAGGCTTCGAAGGCATGAACGCGCGAAAGGGATTTCTTCACACATGGGCGGGCGGCAGTTTCTAAACGTGGGAGGTGTGAGAAGCGCGGCGGAGTTCCGCGACGCGCTCGCGCGGCTCGGCGTCTCGCTCCCCTGCGACGAGGAGGTCGCGGCGTGCGACAGTTCGCCGCTCGCGCGGCCTTTGCGCGTTGACGGCTTCGAGGTCGGCAACAGGTTCGCGATCCACCCGATGGAGGGCTGGGACGGGACGGCCGACGGACGGCCAACGGAGCTGACGCGACGGCGCTGGCGCAACTTCGGCGCGAGCGGCGCGAAGCTCGTCTGGGGCTGCGAGGCCGTCGCCGTCACACACGAAGGGCGCGCCAACCCGAACCAACTCCTCTTCGGCCCGCACGCGTTGGAAGACCTCGCGGGCCTGCGCGAATTGCTCGTCGCGGAGCATCGCGCCGCCGCGGGCTCGGACAAGGGACTACTCGTCGGGCTTCAGCTCACGCACTCGGGCCGCTTCAGCCGCCCCAACTCCGGCGGCCGCCCGGAGCCGCGCATACTCTACCGACATCCTTTGCTCGACGCGCGACTCGGCCTCCCACCCGACTACCCCTTGATGTCCGACGGCGAGGTGCGCTCCGTCGTCGAAGCCTTCCACCGTGCGGCGCGCGTGGCGCGGGAGACGGGCTTCGATTTCATAGACGTTAAGCACTGCCACGGCTATCTCGGCCACGAGTTCCTGAGCGCGCACACGCGCGGCGGCGACTACGGCGGCTGCTTCGAGAACCGCACGCGCTTCCTGCGCGAGGTCGTCGAAGGCGTGAGGACGGAGGCGCCCGGACTGGCGGTCGGCGTGCGACTGTCGGCCTTCGACACCGTGCCCTTCCGCCCCGACCCCGCGGCCTCCGCGCCGGGGCGGCCCGGCCCGGGCGCGCCCGAACCGTTCGAAGGGCTCGTCCCGTACCGCTGGGGCTTCGGGCTCGACCCGGCCGACCCGCTCGCCCAAGACTTCGGCGAGACGGCGCGGTTCCTCTCACTCTGTCGTGACCTCAACGTCCGCCTCATCAGCATCTCGGCCGGGAGTCCCTACTACAACCCGCACGTGCAGCGCCCGGCCGCTTACCCGCCGTCGGACGGCTACCTGCCCCCCGAAGACCCTCTGCT
Organism: uncultured Pyrinomonadaceae bacterium; assembly: GCA_964246655.1. GTDB lineage: Bacteria > Acidobacteriota > Blastocatellia > Pyrinomonadales > Pyrinomonadaceae > QHXN01. The sequence continues at coordinate 17,079 of CAXTSK010000016.1, read as the reverse complement.
CGGCGTCGAGCGGCAGATGCTCGCGACGCGCGCGCTCAAAGAGCAGTTCCCCGACCTTGCCTTCGTCGGCGCGGGCTACACGTACCTGCAACAGTTCCTCCCCAACGTGGCGCAGGCCGCGGTGCGGGAAGGCTGGGTGGACAGCGTCGGCCTCGGCCGCATGGTGCTCTCGTACCCGCAACTCCCGCTCGACGTGCTCGGCGGGCGCGGGCTGCGGCGTCAACTCATCTGCCGCACCTTCAGCGATTGCACCACGGCGCCGCGCAACGGCCTGCCCTCGGGCTGCTACCCGCTCGACCCCTTCTACAAAGAGACCGAGGCGGCCGCGCAACTCAAACAGGTCAAGCGCGGGCGAGAGGTCGGCCGGTAAGCGCGGAGAAGAACGGGATGGACGTAGAGAGCCTGATCGAAAGGTTGCGGCCGCGGCGGCGCGTCGAGGGCATCGCCGCGGCGCTTCTGCCTTTCGAGGCGGACGGCCGCGTCGCGGTCGAAGCCTTCCGGCGCAGCCTCAGGGCGACGCACGAGGCCGGGCTCGTCAACGCCGTCAACATGGACACAGGCTACGTCGGCCTCCTCGGCGAGGGCGAGAAGCTCGACGTACTGCGCTGGACGCGCGAGGCGCTCGGGGAGGGTGTCCCTTTCGTCGCGGGCGCGTACATCGAGCGGCTCGACGGCGACTTGGTCTCACTCTACCGGCGGCAGATGGACTCGATAGCGGAGGCGGGCGGCATCCCACTCATCTTCCAGACGGCGCGTCTGCACGCTCTCGGCGCGCGCGAGAAGGTCTCGGTCTACCGCGAAGTGTGCAAGGGTTATCCGGAGGTGCTCGGCTTCGAGCTGAGCCCGTTGTTCGCGCCCTGCGGGGAAATCTTCGACGACGAGACGGTGCGCGGGCTGCTCGACATCCCGGAGATGAAAGGGATGAAGCACTCCTCACTCGACCGGCTGACGGAACTGCGCCGCCTCGCGCTGCGCGACCGCGCGCGCCCCGACTTCCGGCTCTACACGGGGAACGACCTCGGCATCGACATGATCGAGTACGGCTCCGACTACCTGCTCGGGCTCGCCGCCTTCGCGCCCGAAAAGTTCGCCGCGCGCGACCGCCTCTGGGCGGAGGGCGACGCCGATTATTACGCACTCTCCGACGCGCTCCAGCATTTGGGGAACGTGGCCTTCCGCGCGCCCGTCCCGGCCTACAAACACTCGGCGGCGATCTTCCTCCACCTCAGCGGGAAAAGCCCTTCCCCGCTCACACACCCCGACTCCCCGAGGAGACCGCCGTGGGAGGCCCAACTCCTCCGCGATTGCGCCGCCCGGCTGGGCATCGAAGTCGGAGCTTGATACCCTAAGCCCGCTGACTCGTCTTATGCTAAAGCAGATTCTCTATTCACTCGTCGCGCTCTCTTCCCTGTGTGCCGGCTTATCCGTCGGCCGGCAGCTTACGCCGCAGGCGTCGGACGCCGTCGCGACCGCGGAGCTCATCCGCAAGGCCGGGCTCCGCACGCGCGAGTACAAGGAGGGGTTCAAAGACCTCACCGCCGAGGAGACGCAGCGGGTCGAAGAGTACGGGAATGAGGGGGTGAAGCGGCGGCGGGAGGTGGTCTCGGACCTGATCATCTACCAGTCCCAGCTGGACAACTCTTCCATGGTCGAGTACCGCAACGTGCGCGTGGTCGATGGCAAGGAGGTGGCCGGTCGCGACCGCAGGGTGGAGCAGCTCTTCGGCCGCCTGGCTAAGGCCGATTCCGCAAGGAAGGAGTTGGAGCGCATCCAACGCGAGAGCGAGAGGTACGACCTCGACTACAGCGTCTACGGCCTGACGCTCTACCAGGGTTTGCCGCTCGACGAGCGCGTGAGCCCGTACTTCCGGTTCACCGTCACCGGGCGCGAGCAGATCGACGGGCATGACACGATAGTGGTCGTGTACCAGCAGGTCGCGCAGGACCCGGAACAACAGACTAAGCTCTCGCTGCCCGAGAAGCTGAAGGGCGCCGAGCCGCTCTACCGTGGGCGGCTCTGGCTCGACCAGGACACCGCCCGACTCCGGCGCGAGGAGCGCGAGTTGACGCTGAAGCACCCTTCCCTGGCCGCCCCGCTGACGTTCATGAAGTTCGAGTTGAGCTACGCGGACAGTCGCTTCGGCATCCTGACGCCGACGCGCATCACGTTCAGCACCTACAACCGGGGGCACGACAGGGCGGACGGTTCGCCGGAACTGCTGCTCGGGGGCAGGGTCGTTTTCGAGTACGGCGGGTTCCGCCGTTTCGGCGTGGACGCGCCCGACACTCAGCTCGACGCCCCGCGGCCGGATAAGGTAAAGCTTTCCATGTTCGGGTTGTCGGACTACCGGGACTGGCCCCGTCGCGGGCTCCACAGTCCGTGCGCCGAGAGGACGACGGAGAAGAGCGCGGTCACGCCGAGCGCGAGGAGTGTCCAGACGAAGAAGAAGCCTCCGCTGGAGTTCGCGATGCTGCTGGCGACACCGACGCCCTTCCCCCTCATGTGGACGTAGGGGACGAACAACGCGAGGAGCGATAGCAGGAGGAGGATGACGTACCCCAACCGCCGTCCGGCGAGCACCAGCGTTCCGTACAGCCAGACGACGGAGATGAGCGCCCCCATAATGAGGTTTGAGAGCCCTCCCGGCTCGAACCCGCGCACGATGTCGTCCGCCAGGTGAAACGTGAGGAAGAGGAGCGAGAGCAGAGAGAAGATGGTTAACATAACGTTGTCTTTCATTTGATGTTCTCCTTACCAACCTGCTGAAGAGCTTGAAGAGCCGTGAGATATGTTGGTTAGTTTGCCTTTCGGTTTGAGTTCAACTTTCCGAGACCGTCCACGAGAGCCTACAGTCTTTGAACTTCCAAGTCCCCACAGACTGTAATTAGATTGTAAAAAGTTGTATCGAAAGGAAGAGGGCTTGTTCTCGTTTTTGAGACGAGTTGAAGGGTCGGGGGGAATGCGGTATTGGTTCGCCGCCGGTTATTCGACGAAGCGATAGCCGAGCCGGTGAACGGTCATAATGTGCTGCGGCTCGGACGGGTCGGGTTCGATCTTCTGACGCAGCTTGGCGATGTGGTTGTCAACCGTGCGCGTCACAGGGGTGCTGTCATACCCCCAAACTTCGTCGAGCAGTTGATCGCGGGTGACGATTTCACCCCGACGCCGAATCAGGTAGTGCAAGATCTCAAATTCGCGGGCCGAAAGGTCTAACGCCTGACCGCCTTTGCGCGCCGCGTATTTTTTAAAATCCAGCTCCACATCGCCGAATGTAAACCTTTCGATTTCGACGACCTGTTTTGCAGCCCGTCGCAAGTGCGCCCTGATTCGCGCGAGCAGTTCCTTAATGCTGAATGGTTTCGTCACGTAATCATCTGCGCCGACTTCCAGCCCGACCACCTTGTCGATTTCCTGACTCCGGGCCGTCAGCATCAGAATCGGAGTTTCGAGCCCGCGGGTGCGCAAGGTGCGGCACACGTCGATTCCGCTCATCAAAGGCAGCATCACGTCGAGCAGAATGATGTCGTGCTTCTCGGTTGTGGCCTTCTGTAAACCTTCCTTCCCGTCGCGCGCCACAGAGACCTCATAGCCTTCATACTCGCAGCTATCTTTCAACCCGAGCACCATGTTGGGTTCGTCTTCGATGATCAGGACTTTGACCAATTTTAGTTTCTCCTCTGAACCGGGCTTAGGCATCGGCAGCCCCGCGCGCCAGCGGAAGGAGAATCGTAAACCGACTTCCCTTCCCGACATCGCTTTCGACGGAGACGGTTCCCTGATGAGCTTCAACGATGTGCTTCACCAGAGACAGGCCGAGGCCGCTGCCCTTTACGTCATGAACCAGTCCGTTGCCCACGCGGTAAAACTTCTCAAAAACCTTTGCCTGTTCCGCGCGCGGAATGCCAATGCCGTGATCCGCTATTTCAACAGACAGGTCAGCCCCGAGCGTTTTCGTCGTGATCGAAAGCCGCTTCACCTTGCCCGAATATTTAATGGCATTATCCAGCAGATTTGAGACGGCCTGCGCCATCGCCTCGCGGTCAATGAAGACCGGCGGCAGCTCAGGTTGGATGTTTGTTTGAACGTCAAAGCCGGCATTGGTGATCTGATAGCGATAGCTGGAAAGCACATTCTCAATCACCTCCGCCATATCGCCGTCGGCGAAATCATACGTTTTCCGCCCGGCCTCGATTTTTGAGAAATCGAGGATGTTGTCGATCATCTTGTTCAAACGCAGGCTTTCATCGCGGATGATCCGGTAGTACTCCGTCTTCTTCTCTTCATTGTTGACGCGACCTAGTTCGAGGATTTCAGAAAACAGGCTGATGAGCGAGAGCGGTGTCTTTAGTTCGTGCGAGACATTTGCGACGAAATTTGATTTCGCTTGCGCCAGACGTGCTTCGCGGTCAGTGGCCCGGATGGCGAGGGCCATCCCACAAAGTAGGAACACCAGCACCATGAAAGTTGCCCCGGCACTGTGCAGATAAAAACTGTCGCGCGCGAGGTCATCGAGATTTGTATTCTTCAGACCGATTCCTGCCTTCCAATTGGAGAACGGACGATCAAGGTTAGTTTCGAGAATGTATCCGTTTTGTGCCGCCGCGTTTGAATAAAGTACGCGCTGATTTTCGTCGCTAATCGTAACGGCCATGGCTGTTGGGGCAGCCGCATTTGATATGTGAGATCCGCCCGCCTCAACTATACTGCGAGCTATCAAGTCATCTCTGACGAAACCATCGTTTAATAAGACGCCCGCAAAACCGCCCGGCTCTCCTTTTGTCAGATCATTCAACGGATAAAACAGATATGTTCCCTGACGCATGCGACTGCCCGGCGGACACGTGGGACAGGATTGATATGCGAATAAATACTTGCGATTGCCGTCAAGAAAACTTTGGGCCATCCGCGCTTTGTCGAATAGAGACAGAATGTCGGACTGCGCAGGGGTGAATCCCGCCTGAGCGACTTTCACAAATTTGTCTGAATACAGATACGCATAAATATCTGTTTCCTGCTCACCACCCCTGTAGGCGAAAGCAAAAATCTCTTCGACCTCAGGGTGCGAGCGCTTCACGTCTGCGAAATATTTTTCGAGCTCTTCCGCGGCTTCAGGGGACGAAAGCCGGATGCTGCCGATAGGGTTCAAGGTTTGAGCTGCGACGCCCTCCAGGCGTTGTTTTATCTGGCGCTCTACGTTGGTTAATCCCTGTCGCAGGCCGTCCTTGAATGCGCCTTTGGTTTTGTTCTGGAGTTCTGCGAGCGAGCGATACTGCATATAAGTCAATGCCAGGACGGGGAGGAGTACGCCTACTGATGCCAGTATCGTCAGCTTTTTTCGCAGCGATAGTTTGCCGATTGCACCTCGGAACATACTGGGCGAGAGCATACATCGAGATTCTACAGAAAGGTGTCGCTCGTTCGCACCGGAATTGTAAAAAGTTGTCACCCCGAGCGGCTGTTCCGGCGAGCCCAGGAGATTGCCGATAACAGCCGCGCCGTTCGCGAGTCCGGTTCATCCCCAAGAGCGAAAACGAGCCCCCATTAACATTCTATACACATTCTGTTAACAGTCTGGTAACATGACTCTTAACGCCGGTGGTGCCCCCATGCCGCCGAGCTTCCGTCCATCGCCGCTGTTGAGAGGTATGGTCCCATGCGTGAGTCATGCCGCAGGGTTAACAGTCGCCTTCTTCTTTGTCTCGCCTGCCTACTCGTCTGCGCTTCTACTGTGGTTTCCGCGAGGGCCGAGCCGACGCCGCCGATGATCGTCTGCCGCGCGACGCTCGCGGAGGCGCGGCGGGCGGAACTGGCCGCGCAGCTACGGGCTATTACGGGCTGGGCCGGGCTCCACTTCGACGGCGAGGGCTTCCTGCGTTTCGGCGCGGAAGCGCCCGCGGGCGGTTCTCAGTCGGCGCGCGAACTGCTCGCGGCGTCGCAGGCGGGCGAGAACCTGCTCATCATCGAGGACGCGAGCGGCAGCGCCGACGTGGCCTTCTCGCGCGTGCTCGAAGGGCGCTGGAAAGACGGCTCCGGGGGAAGGGCGCCGGCCTTCGTCGTGCAGATAGATTTTAAAGACTTCACGCATGTGATGGGCGACCGCGCGGCGCTCGCGGCCTTCAACGCCGGATGGGGCGCGCTCCACGAGATCGAGCACGCCTTCCACGACTCGGCCGACGCGGAAGGGTTGGGCGAAGCCGGCGAGTGCGAGAAGGCGATCAACCGCATGCGCCGCGAGTGCGGGCTGGCCGAGCGTTCCGAATACTTCTACACGCCCCTGCCCGGCGCGGCGGGCGGCGAGTTCAAGACGCGCTACGTGCGCCTCGCCTTCACGCAGCCACGTACGCCGGACAAGAAGCGCCGGCAATACTGGGTCTACTGGGACGCCGCGCTGACCGGCGGCACGCCCGACGCCAATCAGGTCGCGTCCAGATGAGCGTGTAGCCTGAAGTAAGTTAACCACAGAGACACAGAGACACGGCTTGTTGTGGTATAATTTAAAGAGGGCGGGGGGAGTGTGTGTGGTG
>CAXTSK010000016.1:0-10545 GCA_964246655.1 uncultured Pyrinomonadaceae bacterium | reverse complement strand
ATTCAAGAAACAAACCCACCCCCCCACCCCCCCCGGGCGGTTTTATATAACTCTCAACAAGCCGTGTCTCTGTGTCTCTGTGGTTATTGCTTTTGCGGCACACATGACTGTACGCCACAATGACTGCCCGAAAATTAACCAAGATTTAATCAGTCCTTCACCCTGATTTAACCTGCCGACAGTAATCTCCGTCCTTGCCACACCGAACTTGCACCAACTCACAGACCGAAGCGGCGCGCGCCGTTAGGCGCGGCGAAGTCCATCAACTGACACAAGCCATCATGCAAACGTACGGCGCACACAGCCGTCACACACGAAAGCTCCACAGGAGGTTCCCGATGAAGTCCTTTAGCCCGAGCCGGCTCCCCCGTCTCGTCATTTTCACGCTCGCCTGCGCGGTGGTCTTGCTCGCAAGTTCGCTGGCCGCTGCGCAGACCGACACCGGACGCATTGCCGGCGTCGTCCGCGACCCCAACGGCGCCGTCGTCTCCGGCGCGACCGTCACGGCGAAGAACGAGCGCACCGGCGAAGAGCGCAACACGACAACGGACGCCGAGGGCGTCTACCAGATACCCGCGCTCAAGGCGTCGAACTACACCGTCACGGTGACGGCGCCGAACTTCGCCGCCAACAACTTCACCGGCGTCCAGATCAACGTCGGGCAGGAACAGAAGCTCGACGTGGCGCTCGCGGCCGGAGGGCTCACCGAGGACGTGACCGTGACGGCGGGCGCGACCGAGGCCGCCATCGACACGGCCTCGGCCCGCATGGGCGCGACCGTCAACGAGCGCGAGGTGGTCGGCCTCCCCTTAAACGGCCGGCAGCTCTCGCAGCTCTATCTGCAAGCCCCCGGCACCGTCAACAGCGGCTCGGGCACGTTCGGCGACATCAGGTTCTCGGGTCGCGCCGTCGAGCAGAACATCGTCCGTTACGACGGCGTCGAGGGCTCGGCCATCATCGACGCCGCGCCCGGCGTCCTCAACGGCGAGATCGCCACGCCCTTCCGCCTCCAGACCTCTTTGGAGAACGTGCAGGAGTTCCGCGCCGACTCGAACAACTACCCGGCCGAACTGGGCACGGGCACCGGCGGGCAGATTAATGTCGTCACCAAGTCCGGCGGTAACAAGTTCCACGGCTCTGCCTTCGAGTACCTGCGTAACAGCGCGCTCGACGCTTCGAACTTCTTCGACAACATCGTCGGCACGAAGACCCCGCTCAAGCTCAACCAGTTCGGCGGGAGCCTGGGCGGGCCGCTCGTCAAGGACAAGCTCTTCTTCTTCGGTTCGTATGAGGGCTACCGCCTGCGCGCGGGCATCAACTCCATCGAGGCCGTGCCCGGCGACGCCACGCGCATCTGCGCCGTCGTCACCTGCGTCGCGTCGCAGCTCCCCTACCTCCCGGCCTTCATCTCGCCAAACGCGGCGATCATCTCGCGCGGCACCGGCACGAACATCTTCGACGTGGCGCAGCTTCAGTCGAACGCGACCGTCAACGAGAACGCCGAGTCGGCCCGCTTCGACTGGAAGGTCAGCCCGAAGAACACGGCCTACTTCCGCTTCTTCCGCGACGATGGCAAGAACTTCCAGCCCGAGGGCGTGACGGGCCGCAACGTCCGCATCACCGCCAACCCGCAGAACGCGGTCGCCTCGCTCCAGACGGTCTTCTCGCCGACCGTGCTCAACGAGTTCAAGTTCGGCTACAACGGCGCGAAGACGCGCATCAACGGGATGGCGCCCACGGTCAACGGCCTCGACCTCTCGGCCGTCACCATCAACGTCAGCGGCAACACGGCCAACTTCAGCCTGCCGGGCCAGGGCAGCAGCGCGGGCACGGCGACGCCGGGCGGACTCGTCCGCGCGAACTCCGCGACGAACGGCCGCGGTCAGCCCTACACGCCCTACACGCTCTCCTTCATCGACAACCTCAACTACACGCGCGGCTCGCACAACTTCCGCTTCGGCGGCGAGGTGCGCGCGATTCGTCTGTACACGGATAGGCAGGGCGGGACAACCTACACCTACGCGAGCCTTCAGAACTTCCTCACGGGCACGCTCCAGTCCGTGCAGTTCACCGGCGATCTCTCGGCCGAGAGCCCCTTCACGGGCGTCTCCGGCGTGCGCGAGGCGAAGCAGCAGTACTACATCGCCTACGCGCAGGATCAGTGGCAGTTGCGCCCGGGGCTCACGCTCAACTACGGCCTGCGCTACGAGTACTACACGCCGCTGCGCGAGAGGAACGACGCGCAGGTGCTCTTCGACATCAACACCGGCGCCTTGCGCGACCCCTCGCAGGCCCCGTTTAAATCTTCCAAGACTAACTTCGGCCCGCGCGTCGCCGTGACTTGGTCGCCCAACTCGACGGGCGAGGGCTTCTTCGCGGGCGGCAAGAGCGTCCTGCGCGCGGGCTTCGGCATCTACTACGGCCCGGGCCAGACCGAAGACCAGATTCAGCCGATTGAGTCAGACCGCGTGCAGGCGACCATCACCGGCTCCACGGTCGTCAACGGCACGCAGCTCTTCGCCTTCCCGACCGACCCCGCGCTCTTCGCGACCTTCTTCGCCAACAACCCGAACACGCGCTCGTACCAGCCGCGCGCGTACTCCTCGGGCTACGAGATACCGGAGCGCGTCTACCAGTACAGCGTTTCCTTCCAGCAGGAGTTGCCCGGCCGCCTCGTCGCCACGGTCGGCTACGTCGGGGCGCAAGGTCGCAACCTCTTCCTCCGCAGCGTCTCGAACCAGATTCTACGCGGCAACGCGACCATCGCGAGCACGGCCACTTCGCTCCCTGCGGGCGCGGGTGTCGTCAACATCACGGACGCCGGCGGCCGGGTCGCGGCCGTCCGCACCGTGCGCGAGTTCTCGATCCTGAACGGGACAGCCGCCCCCCTCAACCCCTTCGCCGAGGTTGACTTCAAGACCAGCGGCGGCAGCGACTCCTACAACGCCTTGCAGACGCAGCTCTCGCGCCGCTTCTCGACGGGGCTGACGATGAACGCGCAGTACACCTTCGCCAAGTCGTTCGGCACCACGGCCGGCTCGAACGAGGCGCGCACCGCGGCGAACAACGCGCGCGCCATCGAAGAGTGGGACTACGACAAGAGCTACAACAACTTCGACGTGCGCCACACCTTCAACCTCTCGGCCGTCTACGAACTGCCGGTGGGTAAGGGCAAGCGCCTCGACTGGGGCGCGGCGGGCAATGCCATCTTCGGCGGCTGGGAGGTCGGCACCATCTTCAACGCGCGCACGGGCCTGCCCATCGAGGTCGGCATCGTCCGCCCCGACGTGGTCATCCAGTGCACGAACCCTTCCGCCGGCTGCAACTCCGGCGAAGTGCGCGCTCTGCCCGGCACCGTCAGCGCCGCGAGCCCTCTGCCTGCGGGCTTCACGGCGGTCGTCAACGTCCCCGGCGGCGGCGCCTCGCGCAACGTGCGGCGGCCCGACCTAATCCCCGGCGTCAACCCTTATCTAAACAACGACCGGAGCCTGCTCAATCCGGCCGCCTTCGCCACGCCCGCGCCGGGCACCTTCGGCAACCTCTCGCGCAACGCGCTGCGCGGGCCGAACTTCTGGCAGTCCGACCTCATCTTCAACAAGCGCATCCCGCTGACCGAGACGGTGAAGTTGGAGTTCCGCACGGAGGTCTTCAATGTCTTCAACAGGACGAACTTCGCGCTGCCGTCCTCAACGCTCAACAGCGCCGTGGGCACGCTCCAGCCGGGTCAGCCCTACACGCAGGCGACGGCGGGGACGGCCTTCGGCCTGCTGCGCCAGACCGTCGAGCGCACCGTGGGTTTAGGCACGAACCGCCAGATACAGTTCGCGCTGCGGCTCAACTTTTAAAGGGATCGAAGCGGTGGGGGGGGGGGCCCCCCGCCCCCCCCCCCCCCCCCCGCCCCCCCCCGCTTCGCGGGACAGACGACGCGCACGGGGTCATCAATGGCAGCCGATCACACACACGCCTTTCGCCCGAACCGCACCCAGGGGGATGCGGAAGCCACTTACGATGACGGGCACCTGCGGATCGAACACGACAACTACTACGTGGCGTGCGACGACGAGGTGCTCAGGTTCCGCCGCGCCGAGTTCCTCCTGCTCTCCCGTCTCGCGCGCAACGCCACGCGCGTCGTGAAGGCGGAGGAGTTGTGGCGGTATGCCTGGGGAGACGGCAAGCCTTACAACGCGGAGAGCCTGCACGTCCACGTCTACCGCGTCCGTAGCAAGCTCGCGCCCTTCGGCGTCCGCATCGAGACGATGGTCAACGTCGGGTACCGCCTGGTCCCTGCGGCCGAAGCGCAGACGCGCCGTTCAGCCTAAAGCCATTCCTGCAATTGTTAACACTGATTTAGCAATGAGTTCAGGCGGATGTAACGCCGCTCGTGCATTCTTCTACGTCTTGAACACCCTGACCGAAGGAGTCGATATCCCTTTGAAACATACATCTAAAGCCTTGCGCGCGACGCTGACACTCTTAACGCTATCCTGTCTTATTGTCTCCTTCGCCTGTAGCGGCGAGCGCAGCGGGAACGGCCCCAGCCCTGCGGGCGGGGCGGTCAACCTGCGCGGCGCGGGCGCCTCCTTCCCCAACCCCCTCTACCAGAAGTGGCTCAGCGAGTACGGCAAGGCCCACCCTGCCATCCGCATCGACTACCAGTCCATCGGCTCCGGCGGCGGCATCAAGCAGATCAAGGAGCAGACCATCGACTTCGGCGCCTCCGACTCCCCCATGAAGGACGAGGACATGCCCGCCCCCCCTGCCGTGATTCTCCACATCCCGACGGTCCTCGGCGCGGTCGTCCTCACCTACAACCTCCAAGGCGTCGCGCAGCCCCTCCGCTTCTCTCCCGACGTGGTCGCCGACATCTTCCTCGGCAAGCTCAAGCGCTGGGACGACCCCCGCCTCAAGGCCGACAACCCCGGCGTCACCCTCCCTGCCGCCGACATCACGCCCGTCTACCGCTCCGACGGCAGCGGCACCTCGGCCGTCTTCACCGACTACCTCTCCAAGGTCAGCGCGGAGTGGAAGGCGCAGGTCGGGACGGGCACCTCGCCGAAGTGGCCTTTGGGCCTGGGCGCGAAGGGCAACGAGGGCGTGACCGGTCAGGTCAAGAACACGCCCAACACGGTCGGCTACGTCGAGCTGGCCTACGCCGTGCAGAACAAGCTCCCCGTGGCTCTCATCAAGAACGCCTCGGGCAACTTCGTCGAGCCTAGCTTAGACGCCGTCACGGCCGCCGCCGCCGAGAGTCTCCCGACGACGCCCGAAGACCTGCGCGTCTCGATCACGAACGCGGGCGGCGCGACGGCTTATCCGATATCGAGCTACACCTACGTCCTCGCCTACAAAGAGCAGAAGGACGCGGCGAAGGGCAAGGCGCTGGTGGACTTCCTCTGGTGGGCCATCCACGACGGCGAGGGCTTCGCCAAGGACTTGCAGTACGCGCCGCTGCCCGCCGAGATCGTCAAGCGCGCCGAGGCCAAGATTAACTCGATCACTTCGGGCGGCAAGGCGCTTCGCTAATGACCGGACCGAGCCCAGCAACAGAGTACGGGGCGCGCTCCCGGGCGTGGGACTGGCGGCGCGCTCTCTCGCCGACGGGCAACGTCGGCGACGCCGTCTTCCGCGGGGCGCTCTTCTGCTGTGCGCTGCTGCTCGTCGTCATCGTCGTCCTGATGTTCGTCGAGATCGGCTCCAACGCCCAGCTCTCGCTCGACCGGTTCGGGCTCGCGTTCCTCGTCGGGCGCAACTGGGACCCGATCCGGGGCGAGTTCGGGGCGCTGCCCTTCGTCTACGGCACGGTCGTCTCCTCGCTGCTGGCGCTCGTGCTGGCCGTGCCCGTCTCGCTCGGCATCGCCGTCTTCCTCGTCGAGCAGGCGCCGCGCACGCTCGCCCGCCCGCTGGCCTTCCTCGTCGAACTGCTCGCGGCCATCCCCTCGGTCGTCTACGGGCTGTGGGGCATCTTCGTGCTCGCGCCCTTCCTGCGCGGGTCGTGTGTGGGGGGGGGTCGGCCGGGTGGCGGGCGCCCGCCCCCCCGCCCCCCCCACCTCGGGCCGCCCATCCAGAAGTGGCTGGGCTGGCTGCCCTTCTTTCAGGGGACGGTGACGGGCATCGGGCTCTTCACCGGCGGCTGTATCCTCGCCATCATGGTGACGCCCATCATCACGGCGGTCGTGCGCGACGTGCTGGCGGCCGTCCCCGTCTCGCAGCGCGAGGCGGCGCTCGCCCTGGGCGCGACGAAGTGGGAGACGACGCGGGTGGTGCTCGCCAACGGCGCGCCGGGGATCGCGGGCGCCATCATCCTCGGCCTGGGGCGCGCGGTCGGCGAGACGATGGCGGTGACGATGGTCATCGGCAACCGGCCGGAGATCTCGGTCTCGCTCTTCGCGCCGAGCTACACCATCGCCTCGGTCATCGCCAACGAGTTCACGGAGGCGACGGGCGACCTTTACTTGAGCGCGCTGGTCGAGCTGGGGCTGGTGCTCTTCCTCGTCACCTTCGTCGTCAACGGGGCGGCGCGGCTCCTGGTGTGGAGCGTCACGCGCGGGACGAGCGGGGTGGCACGGGCATGAGTGTCGGCAGGAGTGTCAAGGAGATGAGTTCAACGCGGAGCGGAGGTGTGGCCGGGCGTCGCGTCGTCAACACGGTGATGACGACGCTCACGGCCGCCTGCGCGTTCGTCGTCGTCGCCATCCTGCTGCTGATCCTCGGCTACATCGCGTGGCGCGGCGTCTCCTCGCTGAGCCTTCAGTTTTTGATCGACACGCCGAAGCCGGTGGGCGAAGGCGGCGGCATCGGCAACGCGATAGTGGGGACGCTCGTCCTGCTCGCGCTCGCCTCCGTCATCGGGCTGCCCCTCGGCATCGCGGCGGGCGTCTACCTCTCGGAGTTCGGGCGGGGGTGGTTCGCAGGCGTGGTGCGCTTCGTCGCGGACACGCTGACGGGCGTTCCCTCCATCGTGACGGGCGTCTTCGTCTACACGCTGGTCGTGCTGCCGCTCGGCTTCTCGGCGCTCGCGGGCGGCGTCGCGCTCGGCATCATCATGATCCCGATCGTGACGCGCACGACCGAGGAGATGCTGCGGCTCGTCCCGGCGAGTTTAAGGGAGGGCGCGCTCGCTTTAGGCGCGCCGCAGTGGCGGGTGACGACGGGGGTGGTGCTGCCCGCTGCCGCCTCGGGGATCGCGACGGGCGCGATGCTGGCGGTGGCACGCGTCTCGGGCGAGACGGCGCCGCTTTTGTTCACGGCCTTCGGCAGTCGCTTCTTCAACGTCTACCTCGACCAGCCGATCGCGTCTCTGACCGTGCAGATCTTCAACTACGCCGTCTCGCCCTACGACGAGTGGCACGCGCAGGCGTGGGCGGCAACGCTCGTCCTGATGACGCTCATTCTCGTCATCAACGTCACCGTCCGCCTCCTGACGAGGAAGAAGTTTTGAGGGGGTAAATCGTGAATGGTGAATGGATGAAACCGTTCACGATTTACCGTTCACGATTTACCATTCACCATTCACTAACGATGACCACAGCACCGATCCCAGTCCCGGTCCAGGCGCCGAGCGCAGGCGGCGAGCAGCGGCAGCGGCCGCCGGAGGAGGCGACCTCTAAGATCAAAGTTCGCGGGCTCGACTTCTACTACGGCCGGGCGCAGGCGCTCTACGGCATCTCGCTCGACGTGCCGGAGCGCATCGTCATGGCCTTCATCGGCCCGTCGGGCTGCGGCAAGTCCACCTTCCTGCGCACGCTCAACCGGATGAACGACACCATCCCGGGGACGCGCGCCGCCGGAGAAGTGCTCATCGACGGGCAGGACATCTACGCGCCCGGCGTCGATGTCGTCGAGCTGCGGCGCCGCGTCGGGATGGTCTTCCAGAAGTCGAACCCCTTCCCGAAGTCCATCTTCGACAACGTCGCCTACGGTCTGCGCATCAATCGCCTGACGAAGTCGAAGGCGGAGTTGCACGAGCGCGTCGAGCAGGCGTTGCGTGACGCGGCGCTCTGGTCGGAGGTCAAAGACCGTCTGAAGTCCTCGGCGCTCGGGCTCTCGGGCGGGCAGCAGCAGCGGCTCTGCATCGCGCGCGCGCTGGCCGTGCGGCCCGAGGTCGTGCTGATGGACGAGCCCGCCTCGGCCTTAGACCCCATCGCGACGCAGAAGATCGAGGAGCTGATCGTGGAGCTGAAGCGGCAGTACACCATCGTCATCGTGACGCACAACATGCAGCAGGCGGCGCGCGTCTCGGACCGGACGGCCTTCTTCTGGTTGGGGAAGCTCGTCGAGGTCAACGACACCGAGAAGATGTTTACGAACCCCGACGAGAAGCTGACCGAGGACTACATCACCGGCCGCTTCGGGTGAAGGCGACAAGGGGAGGAATTTTGAAGATGGACCACCACAGGCGACTTGACGACGAGCTGGACGTGCTGCGTGACCGGGTGCTCGTACTCGGCGGCGAGGCCGAGACGGCGCTCGGGCGGGCGATGTACGCCCTCACGGAGCGCGACAGCGGGGCCGCGCGCGAGGTCTTAGAAGGCGACGACGCCATCGACAAGCTTGAGGTGGAGATCGACCGCCTCTGCATCGACGTGCTGGCGTTGCGCCAACCCGCGGCGCGCGACCTGCGCTTCGTCATCTCGGTCGCCAAGATCACGCCCATCCTCGAACGGCTCGCCGACCACGCCTGCAACATCGCGCGCGTCGCGCTCGACCTCAACGACGAGCCGCAGCTTCGGGCGTTCCCCGACCTCTCGCGCATGTCCGGCGTCGCGTCCTCGATGCTGCGGACGGCGCTCGACGCCTTCACGCAGGGGGACGCCGCGACCGCCCGCCGCGTCATCGAGCAGGACGACGAGATCGACGTGATGTACGAGCGCCTCTTTCATGATTTGATCCGGCTCATGGTCTCGGAGCCTGCGGCGACGCCGCGCGCCTGCTCTTCGTGGCTAAGCACCTGGAACGCGTCGCCGATTACGTCACGGACATCTGCGAGCTCACCGTCTACATGACCGAGGCCGCCGTCATCAAACACAGCTATTAGTAAATAGTGAATGGCGAATGGTGAATAGTCGTTGCGGTTCGCGACACAGGCAGCATGACGCGGTGCACGGTAGAGTTCAAACAACCATTTACCATTCACTATTCACCATTCACCAACTATGAACAGGCCGGTACTGATAGTCGAAGACGAGCCGGACATCGCCGAGGGGTTGCGGTACAACCTGGAGCGCGAGGGGCTGCGCGCGGTCGTGGCCGAGACGGGCGAGAAGGGTTTAGAGATCGCCCTCGACAAGAACAACCCGCCGGCGCTGATCCTGCTCGACCTGATGCTGCCCGGGATGTCGGGGACGGAGTTGTGCCGCCGCCTGCGGCGCGAGCCGCAGACCCGCAGGACGCCCATCATCATGCTCACGGCGCGCGATACGGAGTCAGAGCGCGTGGCCGGGTTGGAGTTGGGCGCGGACGACTACGTCACCAAGCCCTTCTCGGTGCGCGAGCTGGTCGCGCGCGTGCGGGCGGTGCTCCGCCGCTCCGAAGACTCGGCGGCCGCGCATTACGAGGATGAGAGGCTGCGCGTCCACTTCGACGACATGCACGTCTCCTGCGAGGGCGCGGAGGTCAGGCTCACGCGCAAGGAGTTCGCGCTGCTGGCCGCGCTCGCCAAACGGCCCGGCAAGGTGGCGACGCGCAACCAGTTGCTTGACGAGGTGTGGGGTCAGCAATACTACGGCGACACGCGCACGCTCGACGTTCACATCCGCCGCCTGCGTCAGATGCTCGGGGCGTGCGGCGAGTGCATCGAGACGGTCGTCGGCGTCGGCTACCGCTTCGTCGGCTGCTCCGCCACACCCGCGGGACGGCAGGAGACGCAGCCCAATTAACAGGAAGAACGAGTAGCCGGTCAGGTAATTGAAGAGGAACGTCGCGTCCTCGCCGATCTCTTCGTCCGCGGTGAAGAGTTCCACGTCCGTGTAGATGCGCGAGGTCGTCGGGTTGTAGTTGCCCGTGGCGAGGTACACGTAGCTGGATACTATCGGGGCATAAAAAAAGGGCGCGGGAACGCTCCCGCGCCTGCACCGTGATTGAAAATAAATGGCGGAGAGGGTGGGATTCGAACCCACGGTGGCCTTTCGACCACTCCGGTTTTCGAGACCGGTGCACTAAACCACTATGCGACCTCTCCGCAACGGAAACGATGAAGTGTGAACGAGGAACGCTGAACTGAAAAGCAGAAGTTTTTAGTTCAGCGTTCCTCGTTCATAGTTTCAACCTTCGTTCCCGGAAGAACTCCTGCATCAGCGCGCGGCAGTCCGCTTCGAGGACGCCGGCCGAGAGTTCCATCCGGTGGTTCAAAGAGCTTGCGTCGCAGACGCGGAAGACCGACTCGACCGCGCCCGCCTTGTCGTCGCGCGCGCCGTAGACGAGCCGCGCGACCCTCGCCTGCACGAGCGCGCCGGCGCACATCGCGCACGGCTCGATGGTCGAGTAGACCACCGCACCCGTCAGACGGTAATTGCCTGCGCGCCGCGCCGCCGCGCGCAGCGCCAGCAC
>CAXTSK010000015.1:23360-23697 GCA_964246655.1 uncultured Pyrinomonadaceae bacterium | reverse complement strand
GCGGTGTGGGGGGGCCGGGGGGGGGGGGGTGGGGGCGGGGCGGCCCCGCCCCGCCCCCGCCCCGCCCTGCGCCAAGGGTTCGAGCAGAGCTTCGACCACGGCATCGCGGAAGCTCGCGTTGCCCGCGACCCAAGGGCGCGCGGGGTCGGGCGTGACGCGCGGGAGCGTCACGTCTCTCCCGAGGAGGGCTTGATGAAAGCCGAACAACGACTGACCCATCATTCCCGCCTGCCTCAACTCGTCCAGCGCCCCGTCCCAGACGTTCTTGTAGTGCGAAAGAATCTCTGTGACGACGGCGGGGAAGGTCTGTTTGAGACCTTTCTCCCTGTCCTCATCC
>CAXTSK010000015.1:0-23350 GCA_964246655.1 uncultured Pyrinomonadaceae bacterium | reverse complement strand
GGCTTGAGCAGCGCGCGCAGCGTCTTGAGCGGCTCGTCGAAGATGCGACCGTCCACGGGGCTGAGCATGCTGCGCCCGCTGATGGAGGTGCCGTCTGTAGGAAGTGACTCCCTGTCCTTCGGCGCGTAATCGTATTCTTTCAGTTGCCAGACGGGGCCGAGGTCGGGCGGCTTATTCTCCGTCGGCCGCCATTTGATCTTCCAGTCGATGAAGAGCGGCGACCAGGGCTGTCGCACCCACAGCTCCGCGAGCAGTTTCGGCAAAACGTCCGGCGCGTTCGGATTGCGGAACCTGAGCTGGTCGCGCGGCACGTTCGAAGAGCTGCCGTCGTGGGTTAAATCCCGGACGAGCCGCTTCGTCCACCTTTGCCATTGGTCGGCGGAGGCGAGCGGCTCCTCCGTCCCGAGGCTTCGTGCGACGAGGTCGCCGACGGCCTGCTCGACGAGTGACGCTTCTGCGAGCAGGCCCTTCAGAATTTCGTCGCGCCCCGAGGAGAGTTTCTGCGCCGAGGCCGCGAGCTGCGCGACGGCCGCGTCGGGCGCGTCGAACTTCTTCGTCTCGCCTTCGACCTTAACCTCGGCCGTGTTGACGACCTGTTCGGGCAGCCGGCAGGGGAGCGGGTTGGGGAGGTGATGCTTCGTCGGGACGCCGCAGTTCTTGACGACGACGAACGGGTCGGCGGGCGTCCAGAAGCGCGGCGCGGAGTCTGTGTGTAACTCAAGCTCTTCGGGCAGTTCGGCGGCGCTTGTCTGCCGCGTCTGAAGTTCAACGAGCAGCGTGTCGCGCTCGGCGCGCAGCTTCTTGATGCGAGCCGCGAGCGCTTCGCAGTCCGCCACGTCGTCCTTCACGTTGGCGAAGCGGTCGCGGCGCGTCTTCTCGCAGATCTTCCACCAGCGCGCGTACAAGTCCTGCTGGAGAGCGGACAGCTCGCGGCCCGCGGCGTCGGCCGCCGCCTGCGTCTCGTTGAGCCGCTTCAACGCGGAGAGCTGGTCGGGCGTCGGCTTCACGTCGGTCTGCGCGGCGGTCGCAGCGGGGTCGGCGGGGAAGGTGCCTTCGCGGCCGGGGCGCGGGCGGATTGACCAGAGCTTGCCCGCCTCGTGCGCCGTAAACCAGTTCTGATGCACCGCGTGGTCGCGCGGCGCCGCGTTCCAACTGCCGACGTGTTCGCGCTCGGGGGCGGCTTCGTCGATGAGCGATTCGGGCTGGCGGTAGATGACGGCCTCAAGGGCCTTCCAGAGGTTCGGTGCATCGCGCTTGCCGCTGTACTCGCTCGACACCAGAGAGACCAGCGCGTCCTCGGCGCTGTTGCCGACGCTGACCTTGAAGAGCGGAGGCGCGCTGCCGAGCACGCCCTCGACCGAAGGCGAGCCGGGGTAGCCGAGCATCGTCCCCATGTGCGTCTCGGGATTCCAGTAGTTGACGTGCGCGACCATGCCGTGGAAGAGGCAGCGGCGCTCCCGCATCTCGGCCGCCGTCTCGCCCTTCGCGTTGATCTCCCAGCCCAGAGCCTTCAGCACGTCGAAGGCGTCGGCCGGGGCGTTCGAGTCCTCCTTCTTTAACTGCGCGGGCAGCGACGCGAAGGGCTCGTCCTGCGCGTCTCGATACCAACCCAGTAGAAGGTAGGTGAGCGCAACGTCCTTCGGAACCTGCCCCGTGCCGCGCGGCTCGCGCAGGTCGCCGAGGTCGTCGTGCCAGGAGAGGACGTTGCGGTTCTCGGCGACGTTGGCGGTGAAGGTCGGCGAGCCCGTGAAGCGGTTGCCGACGGCCGTGATGGTCGAACGCTCGCCCGCGAACTCCTCGGGCTTGAACGCTTCGAGCGGCACGACCTTCCCCGCGCGTCGCGGCTCGTACCTGTTGCCCGCGGGGACAAGCAGGTTGGCCTCCCCGCCCTTTGCGAGCAGGCCGCCGTCCAGAAACCAAGCCTTCAACGTCGGCTTCTGCTCGTCCTTGCGACGGCAGAAGCGCACGATGAGCCACTGGTCGGGCAGGGCTGGGAAGTCGAGCGAGTTCGGTTTGTACGAGTGGCGCAAGCCCTGCGGCAGAACCCAGTGGAGGTAGATGCCGCGGTCTTCCATGAGCGGCAGCGCGGGCGCTTTGTCGGGGAGGACGAGTTGGTCGGCCGGTTCCCCCCACGCCGTGCGCGTCGCGCCGAAGAAAGGCTTAGGGCCGGGCACGCCGAGCGCGTTGGTCAAAAGCCTATAGTCCTGCCGCGCGCGCGACCACTTGCCGTCGTTGGCAACCCTCCGCTGCTCGTTGAGTTTGAGGATAGCCCTGCGCTCGACGACGATGTCGTCGATGACGAGCGCCTGCACGCGGACGGGCACGAGTAGATGCTTTCCGTTAGACATAAAGAGACCTCAGCCCCACTTGATAGCCTGCTCTTCGGGCATGCGAACCATTCGCAGCGCGAACTCGGCCGGCCCGACCTTGCGCCCCAGCGTCTCTCCGAGCCTTCCGCGGAGCGCGGCCACGTCGGCCACGCCGTCGCGCGCGCCCGCGCGCAGAAGGCCGGGTTTGATGTTGAGCTTTACTTCAGACGAGCCCGCCTCGATGTTGCCGTCCGAGTCCACGCCGAAGTTGAGCCCCTCGCGCGGCTCGCGGAACCTGATCTGTTTGACCGCGCCGCGCGCGAGACAGAAGAGCACGCCGTCGGCGATCTGTTCGAGCCGCAGAATCTCGGCGCGTCGGTCGTCACCGTGACCTCGACGCCGGGCCAGTCCGTGACGACGCTCGAACGCAGGAGGAAGCCGGACTTCGGGCTGTCCATGTAGCGCTCCGAAGGGTTCCATTCCGGGTTCTTCCCCTGCTGGCGCAAGCGGTGCTGGTAGACGATCTTGGAGAGGGCCGATTGCATGTCGGCGCGCGCGGCCAGCCCCTCGTCCGCACGGCCGCGCACGGCGACGCTCAGCGCGCCGTCCACGAGCGCGTCCACCCAGTTGTCGTCCAGGTGGAAGAAGCGCAGAGACTCCGGCGGCAGAAGTGCCGCGTGCGGGACGAGGTACTGGAAGGGCACGGGATAGAGCAGCACGGCGCGCGCCAACCATTCGACGAGGTCGTCGGCGATGCGGACGCGTTCGTCGCCGGGCCGCGGCGGCTGCGCCTTGAGGTCGTTGAAGGCGCTGCGGTGCATCTCGAAAAAGTTGTTGACCTGACGCACGAACTCGTCGGCGCTGTGCTTGCGCTCGATGAAGAGGCGCAGGCCCTTCGTAAAAGCGGGCGAGGCGAGCGCGAGCAGTCGGCCCAACTGCCACGCCGCGGCGTAGGACACGTCGAAGAGCGCCGTGCTCTCGTCGAAGACGAGCGCGCTGTCGGCGCTGCGAAAGGGCGGCCGATTGAGTGACGGTCTCGCGACCGGCGACAGGGGGCCGCGATACCAAGCGAAGGTCGGCGTGCTCTCCGAAGGTCGGAAGTCGAGCGGCACGTAGCCGCGCGCAAGCGCCTCGTTGACGTAGGCGTCGCCGCCCTGCGCCGGTGGCTTGATGCCGACGACGGCGGCGTTCCTGCGCAGGCGTTGCATGAGGCCGCCGAAGGTGCCGTGGCCCGCGGCGTCGCTGACGAAGCTCCAACTGCCGAGCGTGACGAGCCGCACACGTTGGGCCGCGTACGTCTGCCCGCCGGGCGCGTCGAGCAGCTTGTCCCAGCCTTCGAGCGAGATGAGGTGGACGGTGCTCGCGCCCGCCTGCGGGAAGCGGTTCGCGACGAGCACGGCGAACTCGCCGTCGGCGACCATCTCAAGCGGCACCTTGTCCGCGGTGTCCACGCGGCGGATGTGCGCGAGCAGCGGCAACTCTTCGCGGCGCGGGCAGAGCTTGCGGAAGAGGTCGAGGTCGAGGTCGAGCAGGCGCACGGGCGTCTCCGCGCTCTCGCCTTCGCGCGGGAACCTCGGGAGCATGTAGGTCACTCCTCCCTCGGCGCGCGACCAGACTGAGTCGGTCTTTGCGGTCGGAGCGAGGTCTGCGACCGTGGCGTTCTTCACGTCGGCGCGGCCTTCGATTACGTCCTGCTCGGAGAGCACGAGCAGCGCGAGCCAAGGCTCGCGCCCTTCGCCCTTCCAGACCGTGCGCTCCCAGGGCAGGTTGCGCGTGCGGAGCACGAGGTGCGGAAGGACGTTGCGGTATTCGGCCACGCCGCCCGGCGGCGGGAAGTAAGCCTGTATCTCGCTGCCCTCGACCGTGTAGCGCGGCGCGATGACTTCAAAAGGCTGGTCGCGGTAGTAGTGGTGCTGCTCGCCGCCTTCGAGGCTGACCGTCTGTTGCAGGACGAGGCGGTACGACCCGGCCGGCAGAGGCGCCTGGTAGTTGTCGTAGAAGTCCATCAACGATTGTTGCTCGGTTGACATCATTCTCCTCCGTCGCCGTCCCTTATTTGGCCGAAGGCGCCACCGCGCCCGACAGCGGCTCGGCCTGCAACTCGCGGAAGCGGACTTGCTCCTGCAAAGGCCGCCACGACAGGTTGAAGCCGACCGCGGCGAGCGCGTCGGCGACGCTCGCGTGCCTCGCCTGCTTCGCGGCCGCGGCTGTCTGCACGTCGCGCGGGCGCGTCGCGCCGGGGACTTCCTGCGCGTCGCCTCGGCGCGGGACGGTCGAAGGTTCGAGCGGGTGCCAGCTGATCTTCGAGAGTCTGGTGCGCGCGCCGCGCTGGCCCGCGGGCGGCTTGAGGCGCTTGAGGCCGGTGATGCAGTCGGGGACGAGGTCGGCGCTCGGCTCAGACGGGCCGTTCGGCTCGGGCTTGGACGCATCCCACAGCGCCGCGGGGAGCGAGGCCGTCTCGGTCTCGACGAGCCAGTCGGACAGATCGACCGCCGAAGTCTCCGAGACTTCGTCGCGCACGACCGTGACGTTGAGCACCGATGTCAGAGTCTTGCCCATCGGATGAACGCCGAGCGGCCGGTCGTACGTCTCCACCTTCAACCCCTCGGCCTCAAGCACGACCGGGTCTTGCACGAGCAGCGAGTTGCCCGTCGTGCCGCGCGCCTGCACGCCCGCGGGCGGGCTGTTCGTCTTGACCTTGCCGACGTTCAAGGTCGTCAGCGGTACGGCCGCCGCGGCCGCGAGTTCCAACTGATCGGGCCGCACCCTCCACACGCCGTCGTCGTTCTGCTTCGCCGCCTCCGGCTTCTTCTGCGCTTGCACTTCGGGGAGGCCGGCGGTGTTGCTGCGCCCGCCGATGAGGTTCGGGTGCGTGATGGGCGTAAACCATGGGAACGGGTGAGGGCTGTGCGTGCCCTTGTCGGCCGCGCTCGGCGGGAAGAAGCTGCCGCAGAACTTCTCCCACTTGTCGATGGGCTGCTGCTGAAGACGTGCCTCCCCGCGCGACGCGCCGAAGGGGATTTCGAGCGTGATGACCGAGACTTCGAGCTTCGCGTAGCCGCCGACGGGCGGCCCCCACATCTTCAGGGTCGCGCTGACCGTCACCTTCAGGGTGAAGAGGAAGAGCTTGGCCTCGACGCGCAGCGAGACGCCGATGTCTGCCTCGAAGCTGAGCGGGCTCCAGTTGACGATCACGTCGAGGTGGGCTGTGAACCAGACCGTCACGCGGTCTGATTGGAAGACGGCTTCGAGCCGCGAGCCGATCATGCCGCACGAGGGCGTGAAGGCGAGATAGATGCCGCCCTTGACGGAGAGCTGCGGGCTGATCTGCCAGTTCAGGCCGAGCCGCGGCACGATGGGGTAATGGTCTGGGCGCTTGAAGCGCGGGTGGTAGCCGCCGAGCGTGATGACGAAGTCGCCCTTGTGCGGCCCGCCCCACCAGCCGAAGACGGCGAAGCCGCCCGTCAGCTTGCAGTCCTTGTTGAGCACCCACGAATTGCTCGTCAGGAGCGCTTGAAGCTTGAACTCCCCCTCCTTGGGCTTGACGGTCATGAGGAGTTGCATCTCGACATAGCAGATGGGCTTCGCGCTCGGGTCGCTCGGCTGTTTGAAGCGCGCGAGGCCGAGGAGTGAAAACTCGAACTCGAACTTGTCGTTGAAGTGCACGACGACGAGGGCGAAGCAGTCAAGCACCTTCGCGATGGTGAAGCGCGCGCCGAGGCAGGCGAAAAAGTGCCCGGCCTTTGCTTCAAGCGCGTCGCCCATGTCCTTCAAAAGCGACGCGGGCTCGACCGCCTTGCTCACCTGCCCGCGGAAAGTGCCGCTCTCGTCCTCCTCCTGGTAACCGCCCTCGCCCATCACCATCTTGACGAGCGGGAACTCGGCGACCTCCTCGATGCTCGGGACGTTGAGGACGCGGTTGATGCCGACGCCTAAGGCCACCGCGGTCAGCTCGATTGGCCCCAAAGGGATGCCGCCGCCGCTGCCCGCGCTGACCATGCCGTAGAAGAAGAGCGCCTTGTCCTGGCTGAGCAGGTGGAGTTTGTCGCCGTCCTTCAACAACGTGTAGCTCTTGCCGTCGGTCGTGTGGATCTGCCAGTTGTTGATGAAGATCGGTTGGACGGGTTTGTCGGCGATTGGAGTAAGCTTCTTTTCGGCGAGTTCCTTGCCGAGCGCCGTGTGAACCTGACGGTGCACCAGCGCCTTCAGCACTTTCTCCATCTCGTTCTTTTCGGGTTCCATCTCGAAAAGGACGACCGCCCCGTAGAAGCCGATGGCGGCGAAGGAGAACTTCGGCGTCTCGATGACGAGGCTGCCGCCGAACTCAAGGCCGCTCTTGATGAAGCTGCCCGAGACGACGACGGGGCCGGCCTTGAAAGAGATGTCGAGCCCGTCGAGCCCGAAGTCGAACCAGCCCTGCGACTTCAGAGGGAAGCCGACCGACGCGCCGATGAAGCCCAGCTCGAAGGAGAGCCAGCGCAGGCCGCCCGTGAGCGCGACGGTCAACTGCGCGCCCTTGTCCACCACGTCATCCAGCTGTAAGTTCTCGAACCCCTTCAGGCCGATGCCGATGTCTTTGAGGTAGAGGCAGCCGGAGCGACCTTCGACGGGAATCCAGACCATCTTGCCGCGCACGCCCTTCTCGTCGTAGAGCTGCACGTCGAACGTGCCCGGGCTGCCGTCCGCGCGCGGCGAGAGGTAGCCGACGGAGATGGAGAACTTGTCCTTCTTCTTCCCGCTCAGGCGCGTCTTCGGCTTCTTCTCCTTCGGCTTCTCGGGCGCGACCGGCACGGCCCAGTCGTCTTCGCCCAGAAGCTCTTTGAGCCCCGCGATGATCTCGTCGGTGGCGGCCTTCTCCTTCGCCTTCTTCTCTTGCTCCTCCGCCTTCTTCTCCTCTTCGGTCTCCTCCCTGTCGCCGAAGGAGAGGCGCATGTCCTTGAGCTTGACGCCGACGCCGAAGACGACGCGGCCGGCGGCGAACATGAGCGCGATGCGCGCCTCGACCGCGCCGAGCCCGAAGTACGTGAGCGGGCCTTCATCGAGTTGGAGGAACTTCAGTCCGTCTTTCGTCTTCCCCTTGATGTCCACGCCGAGGCTGAGCAGGTCGCCGCGCAGCGCAAGCGAAAACTTCGCCTCCCTGTCGTTCTTGTCGGAGAGCATGCGCTGGAAGGGGAAGAGCCGGATGCCGGGCAGCGGCACGCGCCGCTTCCACGGCGACTTCTCGGTGCCCGCCGCCGGGAGCAGCCGCCGGAGCCAGTTGTCGTCAAGCGTCTCGCCGCTGAACCATTTGCCGAGCTGTAGCCTGAGATCGACGCCGCTCTTCTTCTCCTCCTTCTCGCCCTCCTCGCCTTCTTCCTTCTTCTCGACGACGACCCAGTCGTCATCAATCTCGGCTTCGGGGACGAGCACCCAATCGTCTTCGACAATGTTCTCTTCGTCGGTGAAGTAGTTCTGGCCGAGGACGAGCACGGGGTCTTCTTCCGCGTCTTCTTCTTCCTTCTTCTTCTTATCCGGCGTCGTCTTGATGGGGATGTTGTAGGCGAGGCCCGCGAGCCCGAAGAATTTCGTGCGCGGCCTGTCTATGGCCGACTGCGAGGCGAGCGAGAAGGCCATGCGCTTGGCGTCCGGCTCCTTCGGGTCGATGCCCGAGACGTAGAGCGGGAAGCCGTCCATCTCGTCAAACAGCCGGTTCAAAACGTCCCACACCGTCAGCTCGGACAGCTCGGCGAGACTGTATTTGACGTTGCCGCTGCCACCCTTGCCGCTCAGAAGCCCGAGCGATTCGAGCAGGCCGCCCAGCCGTTGCATGCTTGAGCTGGCTTCTCCCTCGTCGGGCTCCTCGCCCTCTTTGGGAATCTCCCCCTCCTCGATGCCCATGATAAGTCGGGCAGCCTCCTCAAGCTCCTTCTTCGTCTCCGCGAAGTCATTCTTGATGTCGCCGCGGTGTGACTTGAGGATGTCCTTGATGCCGCTGCTGTTCGAGATTTCTTCGAGCAGAAGCGGCCCGACGGGCGCGTTCAAAAGTTCGCCGCCGTCGTCCGACTTGCAGAGCTTCTCAACGAACTTCTTCCAGTCTTTGAACTCCTGCCACTTCGGCGGCTCCGAGCCTTCGCCCTTCAGCGGCAGCATCTCCACCTTGATTTCCGGCGTGGCGAACTCGGTGAAGAGGTAGCCCGGCTCCCACGTGAACTGCGAGAGGTGCGACACCTCGACGGGCGCCTCGGGGGCGTCGCGGAAGTAGACGCGCTTCTTCTCTGCGTCGTACCTGTCCACCGCGCGCGCCGTGAAAGGGACGCGGAGGTTGAAGCGGACGACGGCGAGGTCTTTCGGGTCGTCATCCTCGCCGATGATTCCGATGGAGCTGCCGTTGGCGCGCGTGATGCGGATGCCCGCATTGATCGAGCGCGCGTTCGGCAGCGTCTTGTCCTTCGGCTCTTCGCCGCCCGTGAACGGGAGGAAGGGGACGAAGAACTCCACGTCGGCCTGAAGCGCCTGCGACTCCTCCTTCCACACGCTCGTGCGCCGCCGCATCCCCACGCCGAGCACGGCGACATTCTGCCCCGCGCTATTTTGTTGGGAGAGTCCGACGGTCAAGGTCGTGAAGATGCTGCGCTCGTAGCCGCTCTCGGTCTTGACGGCCTGCTCGATGGCCGGAGAGGGTTTCGGCGGCTTGCCCGGCTTGAACTCCGAGCCGAGCAGATCGAGCGAGACGAAGACCGGCTCCGCGATGGCGCTGAAGTCGTGCGTGCTGCCGGTGAGGTTGGCGGCGATGTTGGCGAGCAGCCAGCCGCGGTACCGGACGCCCTCCCAAGCGTGTTGAGGGCTGAGCAGCCAGAACGGATTCCACGCCGTCTCGCGCAGCGCGTACTCCTTCGTCTCCGCGTCGAGGCGGAGGTAATAGTCCCTGGCCGAACTCGCGCTCGGCAAAGGCGGCTTCAGCGTGTAGAGCCCCACTGCCAGCAGGAAGAGGTCTTTCGTTGAAAGCGGCGCGTCTGCCATGAATGCACCTCACATGCGACAGGGTCGCGGCGGTGTACAGACTTGAACCCTTATGCTTTGAACCTGGGAATGGGAAACGGTTGGACTGCCGAAGCGCCACCCCACGGCGGCGCGCTGCACCGGGCTGTTGACGCGCTGGGTGTGACGTGAAGGTTGGTCGAACAAAGATACCGACCGGACAGGCAGCGGGGCAATCTACGTCAACACGGCAGGCGGCAGCGTTGCGTCGCGCAGTATGCGACGCGGGCGGGCTTTTTGACAATACCTATTTTCAGGAGTGGTCGTGGATCATGCGCCAGCCCTGCCGCGTGCGCGTCCAAACGGTTGTGAACCAGCCCGTGCGGTCGGGGCGGCCGCCGCCCGTGAGCACGTACTGACCCGTCACGAGCGCGTGCTCCTTGCCGAGCATCCGCACGTCCAGGTGTTCGTAGCGAAGCTGCTGCAAGGGCCGACCCGTCTTCCAGAACCCGTTGCGCATCGTCTGCTCGATGACCTCCACGCCGCCGCGCGGGCCGTCCGACAGCATCTCCGTGGCCGACGGCGTGTAGGCCGCGAGGTACTGCGCGAGGTCACCTTTGTTCCAACCCTCGGCCGTCGAGTTGAGCACGGCGCGGATCTGCGCGTCGGCCGACTCGGGCTTACCCGCGGCCGGGTCGCCGAAGGCCGCGTAGGCGCTGGCGGCGAGCGTCAGGGCGGCGAAGATGAAAGCCGTTAGTCTCTTCATGCGTCGATGATAACAGGAGCCGCCCGCGCCAACGTGTCCAATGATTTGGATGAAGGTGACAAGGTTTCGGACGCGGGTCTGTGTCGTCAAGATGAACGTTGACAGGGGAGACTTTTACCTCTATATATGGCGGAACCACATATGGACGTGACACATATTCTCCAACGCGAGCTGAAGAAGGGGAGCACCGAGATGCTCATCATGGCGCTCGTTGAGGACCGGCCGCGCCACGGCTACGAGATCGCCAAGCTCATCGGCGAGCGCTCGGACGGCGTGCTCCAGTTCCACGTCGCCTCGCTCTACCCGCTGCTCTACCGCCTTGAGCGGCGCGGCATCATCAAGGGGCAGTGGGTCGAGAAGGCCGGCCAGCGCCGGCGCCGCTATTACAAGCTGACGGCCGAGGGGCGCAGAGTCCTCGCCGCGCAGCGCAACACCTGGCAAGAGTTCTTCGCCGCGCTCGACCGCGTGGCGCGCATCACGCCCGAACCGGAAGATGCCTGACGAGGGGAAGTCACAGTGGGTGCGGCTCGTCCGTGCGCGGCTCACGCCGCTCGGGCTCGACGGCCCGCGCGAGGCCGAGATCGTCGAGGAGCTGGCCGAACACCTGGAGGAAGCCTACGAGGAGTCGCGCGCGCTCGGCCGCACGGCGGAAGAGGCGCGCGCCGACGCGCTCGCGCAGTTCAAGGACTGGCGGCTGCTCGAATGCGAGGTGAGCCGCGCGGAGCGTTCGGCCTTCGACGGCCTGCTCGCGCGCGCCGGTGTCGGTGCAGAGGAGAGAAGCGGAGGCGCCAACGTGTTTGAGCTAATCATGAAAGACCTGCGGTACGCGCTGCGGATGCTGCGGCGCAAGCCGGGCTTCACGGCCGTCGCCGTGCTGACGCTCGCGCTCGGGATCGGCGGCAACACGGCCATCTTCTCGGTCGTCAACGCGGTGCTCCTGCGCGCGCTGCCTTACACGGATTCAGACCGGCTCGTCTCGATCTACGAATCGCTGCCGCAGGGCGGGACGGGCTCGGTCTCCGTGCCGAATCTGTTTGACTGGCGCGCGCAGGCGGACGCGTTCACGGGGATCGCCGCGTACCAGTACGGCGACTTCAACCTGCAAGAGGAGCAGCAGCCGGTGCGCGCCATCGGCGCGAACGTGACGGCCGACTTCTTCGACGTGCTCGGCGCGACGCCGCAGCACGGGCGCGCGTTCCTCGAAGGAGAAGACAAGGCCGGGCACGACCGCGTCGTCGTACTGAGCGACAGGCTGTGGCGGCGCAACTACGGCGCCGACCCGGGCCTCGTGGGGCGAGACATCCTGCTCGGCGGCGAGAAGTATCAGGTGGTCGGCGTGATGCCTCCGGCGGTGCAGTTCCCCGCGGCGTCGGTCGAGTTGTGGGTGCCGCTCGTCTTCAGCGAGCAGCGACTTGCGAACCGCGGGAGTCACGCATACAACGTGCTCGCGCGGCTCAAGCCCGGCGTCAGCTTCGAGCAGGCGCAGGCGCAGATGAGCACCATCGGGCGCGTCCTCGAACAGCAGTACTCGGAGCAGCAGGGGCGCGGCGTCACGCTCGCGCGCGTGGAGGAGGAGGTCGTGCAGGGGGTGCGCCCCGCGCTGTTCATGCTGCTCGGGGCGGTCGGCTTCGTGCTCCTCATCGCCTGCACGAACGTGGCGAACCTCCTGCTCGCGCGCGCGGCGTCGCGGCGCAAGGAGGTGGCGATCCGCTCGGCGCTCGGCGCGGGGCGCTGGCGCTTGATGAGACAGTTTTTGACTGAGAGCGTGCTGCTCGCGCTGCTCGGCGGCGCGGCGGGGCTGCTCGTGGCGCGCTGGACTTTGCAGGCTTTGGGCTCGCTCGCGTCCGGCTACCTCGCGCAGTCGGGCGAGGTCAGGCTCGACTGGAAGGTGCTCGCCTTCACGGCGGCGCTCTCGGTCTTGACGGGCGTCGTCGCGGGGCTCGCGCCCGCGTTCCACGTCTCGCGCGCGGACGTGCAGGAGACGTTGAAGGAGAGCGGCAACGCCGGTTCGAGCGCGCGCGGCACGTGGCTGCGCAGCGGGCTCGCGGTGGCGGAGATTGCCGCGGCGCTCGTGCTGCTCGTCGGCGCGGGGCTGCTCGTCAAGAGCTTCCTGCGCCTGCAAAGGGTCGAGACGGGGCTGCGCCCGGAGGGCGTTTTGACGATGAGGGTCTCGCTGCCGGCGGGGCGCTACGACACGGCCGAGAAGACCGTCCTCTTCTACCGCGAGGCGCTCGGGCGCGTCTCGGCGCTGCCGGGCGTCGAGTCTGCGGGCGTCATCAACCTGCTCCCCATCCAGCAGTACGGGAACAACGGCGAGATACAGATCGAAGGGCGCGAGCCGCTGCCGCCGGGACGCGTGCCGCTGACCGAGTACCGGAGGGCCAGCAGCGGTTACTTCAAGGCGCTCGGGATACCTCTGCTGGCCGGGCGGCTGTTCGAACCGGCCGACGAGGCCGACGGCGCGCGCCCGATCGTCGTCAGCCGCGAACTCGTCCGCACCTTCTTCCCCGACGGCGACGCGCTCGGCAAGCGCGTACGCGGGGGCGGCGGCGACTGGTGGACAATCGTCGGCGTCGTCGGCGACGTGAAGCAGTCTGGACTCACGCAGCCGTCGCGGCCCGAGCTTTACTTCCCGTACACCATCGGCCGCAGCGACGGGATGACGCTCGTCGTGCGCTCGGCCACCGACGACCCCGCGGGGATGACGGCCGCCGTGCGTAGGGAGGTGCAGGCCGTAGACCCGAACCAACCCATCTACAACGTGCGGACGATGGAGGAGGTGATTAACAACTCCATCGTGAACTTGCGTCTGAACATGACGCTGCTGACGATCTTCGCGGGGCTCGCGACGCTGCTCGCCGTCGTCGGCATCTACAGCGTGATGTCCTACCTCGTCACGCAGCACACGCGCGAGATCGGCATCCGCATGGCCCTCGGCGCGCGCCCCGGCAACATCCTGAAGCTGGTGCTCGGGCAGGGGCTCGCGCTGACGCTGGTCGGGGTGTGCATCGGCGCGTTGGTCGCCTTCGGCATGACGCATTTGATGACCAGGTTCCTATACGAAATCGGGGGCAATGACCCGTTGACCTACGTCTCGGTGTCGCTGCTCCTGACCGTCGTCGCGCTCGTCGCATGCTACATCCCCGCGCGCCGAGCGACGAAGGTAGATCCGCTGGTCGCATTCAGGTACGAGTAAAGGTTACAAAGATGATGAAGATCCGCCTGTCTCTCCTTCTCTGTGTCGCGGTCTGCGTGACTGTCGCCGCGCAACTAACGTTCGGGCAGAAGGGCGCGACGGCCGCGCGCGCGCTGAAGTTCACCGACGAGCGCGTCACCCTGCCTTTCGCCTTCCAGACGAGCGCGCCCGACGACCCTTACCTGAAGAGGCTGCGCGACGAGTACGCGCTCGCCGAGCTGGTGAAGGATAAGCGGGGCGATTACGAGAAGGTGCGCGCCGTCAGCCGCTGGGTTCGCACGCGCTGGGAGCACAACGGGTCGAACATGCCCGAGAAGCCCGACCCCATCTCCATCCTCGAAGAGGCGAAGCAGGGCAAGCGCTTCCGCTGCGTCGAATATTCCGCGGTGCTGGCCGCGGCGCTCAACGCGGTCGGCGTCCGCGCGCGCGTCCTCTCGCTCCTGACCGAAGACGTGGAGACGCGCGAGTCGGGCGCGGCGCACGTCGTCGCCGAGGCTTACCTCGCGGACAGGAAGAAGTGGGTGATGGTTGATGGGCAGTGGGACGTGACACCCACTTTGAAGGGCAAGCCGCTCGGCGCCGTCGAGTTCCAGCGCGCGCTGGCGAAGCACGAGAAGGGGCTCGGCGTGGACACCTTCTCCGACGTGAAGGCCGACGGCTACTTCGAGTGGGTCGCGCCCTACCTCTTCTACTTCATCACGAAGTTCGACGGCCGCTACGGCGTGTCGGCCTCACGCAAGGAACTGGTGCTCGTACCCGTCGGCGCGAAGGAGCCGAAGGTCGTCCAGCGCAAGTGGCCCATCGGCGACGTGGTCTACACGAACTCGCTCCGCGCCTTCAACGACCCGAGACGTTAGCCCCGCGCCCTTCGAAGGATAAGGGTCTGCGCGGCGCAGGCGGTCGCGCTGCGGCAAAGGTCGCGTCGGAGACCCCTGCAACTCTCAGTGCAGGAGGGTGTGGTGCGCCGACACGCCGCAGCACGACGACCTCACGCTGGTCGTCCTCAAGGTTAAATGACTCGCACGTATCCTTTGACCGGCCGCAGGTAATAATAGGGTGTGCGTACCATCTTACGACTGTCAACGTTCTTATCACTCCTCCTCATTCTCGGGGCGCTTTCAACCGAAGCAGTTGCACAGGACGAAGCGGAACAAGACGTGCTCCGCGTGTCGGTCGAGGAGGTGCGCATCCCCGTCGCGGCCTACGACGCGGGCGGGCGCTTCGACCCGACGCTCTCCGTCGAAGACCTTCTCGTCCGCGAGGACGGCGAGGCGCAGCGCGTGACGGGCGTCTACCGTCTGCCCGCTTACGTGCTGCTGCTCGCGGACACGGGCGGCGAAGCGAACCCTTTGAAGACCGTAAAGCTGACGGCCGGCGTGGCCGCCGGTTTGGTAACGGCGCTCAGACAGGGAGACAGCGTCGCGCTCATGCAGGTGAGCAGCCGCACAGAGCTGATACAGGACTGGACGACAGACTTGATCGGGGCCGTCAAAACCGTCCGCGCGAAACTCCTCTCGGGCAAGCGCAGCGCACTGACGGAAGGGATAACGCGCGCGGCCGAATATCTACGGAAGGCGCCGCCCGCCAACCGGCACCTCGTCATCATCTCGGACGGGCTCGACTCCGGCGGCGGAAAGATAAATTTCGAAGAGGCGCTGAAGCGTCTCACCGCCTCCGGCGTCACCGTGCACGTCATCAGCTACACCTCGCTCGCGCTCAAGGCGAAGCGCCCGCCCGCCACGCGGCCGAGGGAGAAGAACAGCATGCCCGAAGAGGGCATCATGTCCCTCCCGAAGGACGACGTGAACCCCGCCGACTCCGTGCCCAACATGCGCGGCATCATGGAGGCGAAGGGGGGCGGGGTCGTTGACCTCGACCGCCTCTTCCGCCGTGACAAGAAGTTGAAGAAAGAGTTGGCGCAGCGCGAGGCGGAGTTCGGCGAGTTGACAGCCGAGACCGGCGGCGGCCTCTTTCTGCCTTCGACCGCGGACGAGATGCTCCGGCAGGCGTCCGAGGCCGCGCGCGAGATAGACTCGCGTTACGTCGTCACCTACAAACCCCGCCGCCCGCTCGCCGACGCAAAGCCGGGCGAGTACCGCAAGCTCGACGTGCTCGCGCGCAGGCAAGGTTTGACCGTCCGCTCGCGCCGCGGCTACGTCGCCAAACTCCCCTGAGTCGCCCGCTTCACCTCACATCTCTCTTCAACTTCCTTCACCGTCAAGCCCGACTCGACATAAACTCACAGACGCGCCCGGGGATACAATCGAACCGGGCGGCGGTTCTTATTGTTGAAGGGGAGAGAAACGGCGCAGTGCCTTTCGAGTTTAAGAAGGAGAGTCGGATGAGGAGATATCTGTTCGCGCGCGTCTGGTCGATAGCTGTCGTCATCACTTTCAACGCGGCTCCGGCGGCGGCACAGACCGGTGCGCTCGACGCGGCCACGGCGGGCCGTTACTTCGCGGAGGCAAGGGCGCTGTGTGCGCGCGACGGCGGGAAGCTCTGGGGGCGTTCGCTGTGCGGGCCGATGATGTTCGCAGACCCTTCCACGCGCGCCGTCTTCGCGAGCGAGCCGGACGGGGAAGGGCTCTTGAAGCGGAGCGGAAATGTCTACGTCGGCACGTTGCCCCCGAGCGTCAACGTCGCCAACACAGCGGTCGAGTGGGCGGGCGTCAAATGGATGCTGGTCATGTCAACGGCGATTCCCGCCGACAGGTACATGCGCGGCCGTCTGTTGATGCACGAACTCTGGCACCGGCGGCAGGCGGAACTCGGCTTCCCCGCGTCGGGCGCGGCGAACGACCACCTCGACACGCGCGAGGGTCGCGTGTGGCTCCAGTTGGAGGGGCGCGCGCTCGCCTCGGCGCTCGCGGCGCGCGGGCAGGGGCGGCGGCGTGCGTTGGAGGACGCGCTGCTCTTCCGCGCACATCGCCGCTCGCTCTTCCCGCACGCCGCCGCCGAAGAGCGTGAGATGGAGATGCACGAAGGTCTCGCCGAGTACACGGGCGTGAGGCTGAGCGGCAATCCCGACCCGGCGCGCTTCGTGATCGACGTGAACCTGTCGGAAGAGTCGCGGCGTGAGAGCTTCGTGCGTTCGTTCGCATACGCCTCGGGGCCGGCCTACGGCCTTCTGCTCGACGAGGCCGCGCCGGGCTGGACGCGGCGGCTGAAGAAGACGGACGACCTCGCGGAGCTGCTCCGACTGCGTCTCCGCACCTCGCCTCCGCGCGGCGACGAACGTGAGTTGTCGGAGCGCATGCGCGTCTACGGCGGCGAAGAGTTGTCGGCGTCGGAACGCGGGCGCGAGGAGGCGCGGCGACGACTCGTCGAGGATTACCACGCGCGTTTGGTCGAGGGGCCTGTGCTCTCGCTCCCCCTACGCAGCATGCGGATGTCGTTCGACCCGGGCAACCTCGTGCCGCTCGAAGGACTCGGCACGGTCTACCCGAACCTGCGCGTCGTGGACGTGTGGGGTGTGCTCACGGTCGCGCGCGGAGGCGCGTTGATGAATAAGACGTACAGCGCCGTCAACGTCCCCGCGCCGTCGGATTTCGCCGCGCGACCGGTACGCGGCGAAGGTTGGACGCTCGAACTCGACGACGGCTGGACGCTCGCGCCCGGCGCGCGCGAAGGCGACTTCGTCCTCAAGAAAAATTGAAGGTCGCGGGCGTCGCGACAAGCTGCGATGCCTGATGATAAAGTTTGGGCCTTGAGGAGGTGAAGTCATGGCAGGATGGGACGGCGACGCACTCGCCGAGAGCATGGAGCAGGCTTTGGAGCGGCAGCAGGAGGCGGCCGATGCGCGGCGGCACGCGCGGAGGGAGCAGACCTCGCAAGAGGAGCGCGACCGCAAGGCGAGCGACGAGTCAAGACGACTTTCAAGGGCGCGTCTTGAGGAACAGCTCAGCCGCGCGACGAGCCCCGCGCACCGGACGATGCTTGAGCGCGCGCTGAAATCGCTTGAGGCGGAAGCGGCGCCCGAAACGAACGGCAGTGAATAACCCCACGCCCTATGTCGGGGTCTGACTCGCACGCTTTGAGAACAATCGACGGTAAGTAAATGAGATGTTCATGATGAACAACGGAAGGCCGAGTGTGTTCATGCGTAGGCGAAGCAGAAGCTTGACAGCCGCCGTGTTATTCGTCGCGCTGACGCTGGCGCCGGCCGCGTACGCGCAGACCTTACAGCGCGCGCGGCCCGAGGCGGTCGGCCTCTCTTCGGAGCGCCTGAAGCGTCTGAGCGAGGCGCTGAACGGTTACGTCAAAGACGAGAAGCTGCCCGGCGGGGTCGTACTCGTGGCGCGGAAGGGCAAGGTCGCCTACGTGGAAGCCTTCGGGCAGAGGGACAGGGAGTCGAAGGCGCCGATGCGCGAAGACTCGATCTTCCGCATCGCTTCGCAGTCGAAAGCTCTCGTGAGCGTCGGCGTATTGATGTTGCAGGAGGAGGGGCGGCTGCTCATCTCAGACCCGGTCGGCAAGTACCTGCCCGAGTTTCGCGAGACGACCGTGGCCGTGCCGAAGCAGGGCGGCGGGTACGACGTGGTCAAGGCGAAGCGCCCCATCACCGTCCGCGACCTTTTGACGCACACGTCGGGCGTCGGCTACGGGGGCGGGGTCGCCCGCGACCGTTGGGAGGCGGCGAAGATTACGGGCTGGTACTTCGCCGACCGGGACGAGCCGGTCGGCGCGACCGTTTCGCGCATGGCTGCGCTCCCCTTCGACTCGCAGCCGGGTGAGAAGTTTGTCTACGGCTACTCGGTTGACATCCTCGGCGCGCTCGTCGAGCGCGTGAGCGGGCAGACGCTCGAAGAGTTCCTGCGGGCGCGCATCTTCGAGCCGTTAGGGATGAAGGACACGTACTTCTACCTGCCGGAGTCGAAGGCGGACAGGTTCGCGGTGGTCTATTCGGCGAAGGAGTCGGGCGGCCTTGAGCGCGCCCCGGAGCCGGGCGGGATGGTCGGGCAAGGCGCTTACTTGAAGGGGCCGCGGAAGAGCTTCTCGGGCGGCGCGGGGCTGCTCTCGACGGCGAACGATTACGCACGGTTCCTGTCGATGCTTCTGAACGGCGGCGAGCTTGACGGGAAGCGTTTGCTCAGCCGGAAGAGCGTGGAGCTGATGACGGTCGATCACCTGAACGGCGTGCCGTATCAAGAGGGACGGGGGTTCGGGCTCGGGTTCGAGGTGGTAAAGGACTTAGGCGCGCGAGGCAAGCCGGGCTCGGTCGGCGAGTACGGCTGGGGCGGCGCGTACCACTCGACCTACTGGGTTGACCCGAAGGAGCAGCTCGTCGTCGTCTACTTCACGCAGCTCATCCCCGCGCGCGGTTTAGACGACCACGACAAGCTGCGCGCGCTCATCTATCAAGCGATAGTCGATTAAGCTTCACAAGTGATGTGGAGTGCGTCGGCGTGTCCCTCATTCGACGCGCTCCCGCGTGACCAGTTGAGGCCGGAGGCGAGCAGCGTCAGGGAGGCGAAGGCCGCGACGGTCACGGCGAGCGAGAGCGGCGTGTGGTCGTAGAACGCGCCGACGAGGTAGCCCGCGAGCGCGCCGCCCGCCGTCTGCAACGCGCCCATCAGCGAGGAGATGACGCCCGCCGACTCGCCGTGCGGCGCCATCGCCGCGGCCGTCGCGTTCGGCATCAATAGGCCCTGCCCGAACATGTAGGCCATCATCGGCACCAGCACGCCCGCCAAGCCGCCGAAGCTGAACCACGACGCCAGTGC
This sequence comes from uncultured Pyrinomonadaceae bacterium, assembly GCA_964246655.1. Taxonomy (GTDB): domain Bacteria; phylum Acidobacteriota; class Blastocatellia; order Pyrinomonadales; family Pyrinomonadaceae; genus QHXN01. Next base: position 4,399 of record CAXTSK010000015.1, on the reverse strand, counting down.
CAGCAAAGCCCCCGCCGCGAAGATAACGAACACGCCGCGACGCAGTATCAGGAGCGAGGACGTGTGACGCCTGAGCAGCGCGCGATTCACCGTCGCCGACACGAGCAGCGCCGTCGCCGTCAACGCGAAGTAGTAGCCGAAGCTCTCCTCCCCGACGCCGAAGCCGTCCATCAAAACGAACGGCGAAGAGCCGATGTACGCGAACATGCCCGCGTACGCGAAGCAGGTCGTGAGCGCGTGGCGCAGGCTCGCGCGATGCCTCAAGACTTCGCGCAGGCTTGCGCCCGCGGCCAGCCTCTCGACCTCCTCGTCAACCTTCTTCGGCCGCGCCGTCTCCGGCAGGAAGCGCCAGCAGACGAGAGACAGCAGAGCGCCGCTTGCGCCGAGCACGACGAAGATCGCGGGCCAGCCCGTGTGCACGAGCAGGTAGCCGCCCAGCGTCGGGGCGAGGAGCGGCGCGACGATCATCACCTGCGTCATCTGCGAAAGCACGGCGGCGGCCCGGCGCGAGTCGAAGCGGTCACGCACGCGGGCGCGCGCCACGACCGGCCCGACGCTCGCGCCCGCCCCCTGCACGAAGCGCGCCGCGACCAGCATCAGGAGCGACGTGCTGCCCGCGCAGACGAGCCCCGCCAGCGTGAAGAGCGCGAGCCCCGCCAGCAGCACCGGCCGCCGCCCCCAACGGTCGGAGAGCGGCCCGCAGACCATCTGCCCCAGCGCGTAACCCGTGAGGAAGATGCTCAGCGTCAACTGCACGGACGAGACGCCCGCCCGAAACGTCTCCTGCAACTGCGGCATCGCCGGTAGACTCATGTCGATGGAGAGCGACGTGAGGCCGGTCAGGGCCGCCAGCAGCACGGTCAACAACGCCGGTCTTCGTTCGACTAAAGTATTCATGTCCGTCATCAACGTAAGGGAATCGCCCACTTAAGATGAGGCTATTATGCCCGAAGAAGCTTCGGGCGCCTTGGGCGATACGGAGAATTTTTTATTGGCGGATTCGGCGGCGGCCTTCGATGAACTGCTTGGGCGTGACGCCCGCCAGCCTCTTGAAGACGCGGTAGAAGTGCGTCAGGTCGCCGAAGCCGGCTTCGTTTGAGGCGAAGAGGATGTCGTCGGTCTCAAGCATCAGGCGCTTGGCGTAATCGACGCGGCGCTCGGCTAGGTACTGCGTGACGGTCTGGCCCGTGCGCCGTTTGAACTGCTCGGTGTAGCTGCGGTAGGACATGTTGGCGAGGTCGGCCAGCTCCTCAATCTTCACAGGGCGGTAGAAGTTCTCGTCGAGGTACTGGAGGCTCCCGGCGAAGGCCGCCGCGCCGGGGTCTGTGGGCGACAGCGCGCGGTGCTCTTCGTAGGTTCTGGCCAGGAAGACGAGCAGCTCGATGAGCTGCGAGAGGATGACGGCGTCGCTTCCTTCGCGCTGCCGTATCTGCTCGACGAAGAGCGCGCGGAGGCGCCTGCGGACTTCGAGGCGCGTGTAGTTGTCGCCGACCTTGAAGGGCGTCAGCGCGGGGAAGCTGCGGCTGAACAGGCGCAGCCCCTCGATTGCCGACGTGCGTTCGCCGAAGACGCTCTCGTAGAAGCAGAGGATGATGACGGTCAGAGGGTCTTCGGGGGCATCGACGGGCCTCTGCGCGACGCGGGCGGGGACGTAGATAAGATGATTCTCGCGGACGGGCAGGCGGTCGCCTTCGGTCTCGATGAAGCCGCGCCCTTCGCGCACGAAGTAGAGGTGGACGAACTCCTGCGCGACCAACTCCATGTGGAAGTCGGGGCTGTGGCGGCTCTCGAAGATGTAGATGCCGCGCTCGCCCAGATGGACGCGGTGCGGCCGCTTGCGCCTGCGTTCCAAACGACCTTCCCACACTCTTAAGAAAATGATTAGGTCAGTCGAGGTTAGCCGCGCCGCGCGGAGGGCGTCAAGGCTCACCCCGAAGTCAGAACGAAGCTGCCTTCACGGGTGCGCGATGACGAGGAGCGCGGGGGCGCGTTTGAGCACGCATTCGAGAGCGAGGCGGAGGTTTTCGGGGTCGAGCGCGGCGAAGCTCTCGTCGAGGACGAGGAGGTCTGCGCGCTGCAAGAGCGCGCGGGCGATGAAGAGCCGGCTGCGCTCGCCATGCGAGAGTTGCCAGCCGCTCTCGCCGACCATCTGCTCGAAGCCGCCGGGCATCCGTCCGAGCAGCTCGCCCAAACCCAACTCGCGACAGACCTCGTCCGCCTCTTTGAGGTCTTCGACGCGCGGCGGCCAGCGCCGCCCCATCAGGAGGTTGAAGGCGAAGGTCTCGGTCAGCACGTGATTCTCGTGGAACTGCGGCGCGGAGACGACACGCCGTCGCCAGCCGTCGAGCCCGAGCGTCTGTCGGTCTAAACCGCCGAGCAGCAGCAGCCCCGAGTCCGGCCGTCGCATCCCGGTCAGCAGAGACGCGAGCGTGGACTTGCCCCCACCCGAAGGGCCTTCGAGTAGAAGGCGCTCGCCCGCGTCGATGCGCAGGCTGCAACCGCGCAGCACCGGCTCCTCGCGACCGCGACAAGGTCGTGCGCCTCGGCCACGGCCTGCGCCTCATGTTCACTTTGCGGCGAAGACTCTTGCCCTTCGCGTTGGCGCGCGGAGACGGAGAAGGAAGGGACGCCGGCCTCGTCAGGTAGCGCGGCCGACTCGAAGAGGGGCGCGACTTTTCGCCACGCGACGCCCGCGCCCGCGAGTGACGCGAGGCTCTCGGCGAGCTTGCCCAACGCGCGGAGGACGAGCAGGATTCCCCCGAGCCCGACGGCGAGCGACGCCGCCGAGGCTTCGCCCGAAGCGTAAGCAGGCGCGAGCGCCGCCACGCCGAGCACCAGCCATCCGCGCGGCACGAGCGCCGCAAGCTTCGCCGCGACCCTGTCCATCCCGGCCGACACCCTCAGATAATTTTCGAGCGACTGATCCTCGCCCTCGTGCCAACGCTCGCGCGCCTCCTGCGCCAGACGCGTGCGGTGCCCGACCATCACTTCGACGAGGTTGTGCGTCAACTTCAAACGCAACTCAGTCCACGCCAAACGTCGCCGGTAGTAAACCCAACCGAGCGCGACGACGGGCGTGACCCACGCCACGAGCAACGCGACGTGCAGCCAGCCGCCCGCGCCCTCCCACAGCACCCACGCCCCGAAGGCCAGCTCTACGCACGCGACTGCCCCGAGCAGTCCGCCGCTCAGCGCGAGCGACTCGACGGCGTCGCCCTCGAAGACGCGCCCGAGCAGATGCCCGACGCCTTCGTGCCGAATCTCCTCCGGCTCAAGCTTGAGCGCGCCCTGAAGCAGGCGTTGTTTGATGAGCCCGCCCGCGCCGATAGCGAAGAGCCCCGAAGACCACGTCTCGACCAGACGCAGCGGTATCGTCGTCACGAGCAGCAGCACCCACGCCGCGATCAGCCCGCGGTCGGCGCGGCCGCCGAGCGCCGCCTGCCCGATGACCCACCACGAAAGGAGCCACAGCGCGTACTGCGCCACGTGCGCGACGAAAAAGAGCGCGAGCCGCGGCGCGAGCCGCGCCTGCCGCGCGCGCCGCCGGATGGAAGCCACAGGCGGGTTACGCAGGCTCCAACACTCCGCGATCCATCTGGCCCCGAGCCTCTGCTCAAGAATCGCCGCCCGCGCCCGCGCCCGACGCCGCTCGGGCACGCCTATCTCTTCGAGCAGTCTTCCGACCTCTGCGGTCAAAGGCTCCTCCGTCGTGCGACACAACGCCGCGCCCAGCTCGTCCGAACGCACGCGGCGCACGTCGAGGTCGGGGCCGACGAGCGCGGCCGAACCTTTCCGCACGGACAGGAGCGCCAGGAAGCGCGGCTCGCCCGCGCCGGGGACTCGCACGAGCGTCGGTACTTCCGTCTCGCGCGCGAGCTGCAAGACATCGACGTAGCGCAGCGGCCTCGGCTCCGCTTCGAGCCCGAGCCAACGCGCCGACGACTCGATCCATTGGTCGAGCGACTCGCCGCCCTCACGCGCGATTGTAGTGTGAGGACTCCCCGCCTCCACGTCGCGCGGCGAGAGCCCGCCGCTGCGCCCCAACGCTTCGAGCGCGTGCCCTAAAGACGAGGCAGGCCAGGTCATTTGCAATACGTCATTCATCGAAGCAATCAACTCAGACGTTGACCCTGAAGTCTCAAGCGTCGCCACTCGCCGCCCGACCACATGCCTGTACGCACCTCCTCCTCGGCCGCGAGGAGCGCGGCGTAGCGCGAGCCCGAGTCCGACGCGAGTTCCGACGGGCGGCCGTCTTCGACGACGCGGCCGCCGTCCACGACGACGACGCGCTCGAACGAGAGCGTCTCGCCCACGTCGTGCGTGATGCAGAGGAGCGTCGCGCCGCGCCAGTACGCGCGGGCGCGTTCGAGCAGACGGCGCCGCCGGTCGCGCTCCAACC